>NZ_JBGBPT010000107.1:0-27576 GCF_041106355.1 Streptomyces sp. BF23-19
CGGCCGACGCCGGCACGGAAGGGTCCTCGGGACCCGCCGCGGGCTCCGGCGGCTCCGACCCCCCGGCCCTTGCCTCCGCGGAAGGCTCCGCCGCCGCGCCCGGCGGCCTCGGCGGCGCGGGCTCGACCGGCCGCACGGGCCGCTCCGCGGGGGTGGCGGACCCGGTGGGCCGCCCCGGGTGACGCACGGTCGGCCGCTCGGCGCCGGGCACGGTCACCCGTACCGAGGGCCGCCCGGACGGCGGCCGGAAGACCGGCCGCTCCGGCTGCCCCGCCGGCACGCACAGGTCGACGCGGGCCCCGTAGCCGTCGCCGTCGTCCTCGCCCGCGACCGCCACATGGCCCTGCAACGGGCAGAGCGCGGCCACCAGGCCCGCCCCGGCGAAGTACTGCCAAGCGGTCACCGCACGCCTCCCGAAATCCGCAGCAGAAGTAAGGGCTACCGGTGAAGAAACGATCAAGGGGCGGCTTCGACACGCTGCGGACGGGTGCTCATCGCGGATGCGGCAGGATGTCGCCATGGGGACCGGGGGGCGAACGCCCGGCTGATCGCAGGGCGCTACCGGTTGGACGCCACGCTCGGACGCGGTGGCATGGGCATCGTGTGGCGCGCCACCGACCAGTTGCTCGGCCGGAACGTCGCCGTCAAGGAGGTCGCGCTCGACCCGGCACTGTCCGACGAGGAGGCCCGGCACCAGCGTGAGCGCACGCTCCGTGAGGCACGGGCGGCCGCGCAGCTCAAGCACCCCCACATCATCGTGGTGCACGACATCGTCGAGGACGGCCAACTCCCCTACATCGTCATGGAACTGGTCGAAGGCGGATCCCTCGCCGACCGACTCTCCCGAACCGGCCCGGTGGATGTCGCCGAGGCGGCCCGGATCGGGATCGCGTTGGTCGGCGCACTGCGCACGGCGCACGCGGCCGGGGTGCTGCACCGGGACATCAAGCCGGCGAACGTCCTTCTGGAGGCCCTTCATGCCACGTACAGGCACCGCCCCTGCTCCGGACCGACCCGACAGGACACCCCCTAAGCTGGGGACACATGTCCGACTCCATCCCCCTCCCCGAACCGGACGGCCCCCCGCCCGTCACCGTCCTGACGGCGATGCGCCGGCCTCTGCGGTTCCTGGGCTCGTGGTGGCCCTGGCGGTGCTGGGCGTACCTGGGCAGCGGGTTCCTCATCGGCTACCCCGTGCTGATCGCCCTCGTGGTGCTCCTCGGCGTCGGCGTGGCGCTGGCGGTGGTCGGGATCGGGCTGCTGCTGCTGATCGGTGCCGTGGTCGCCGGGGTGCCGCTGGGAGCGCTGGAGCGGTGGCGGCTGCGGTGCGTGGAACCCGTACCCGTGCCGGACCCGCACACCTCCCTCGCCGGGGCCGGGCCGGCGGCCTGGTTGCGGACCCGGCTGCGGGAGCGGGCCACCTGGCGGGAGTTCGCGTACGCCGCCCTGCTCGGGCCCGTCTTCGGGGCGGCCGCGTTCGCCGTGATCGCTCTGCTGGCCTTCGCCCTGATCCTCGTCGCGACCCCGGCGATCGTCTGGGCCATCGCCCCGGACCACGTGATGCTGATCCCCGGCCGGCCGGTCTCCGGACCGCTGGAGGCCCTGGGCGGCACGGCCGTCGGACTGGTGGCGATGCTGCTGGCGGCGTACGCGGGCGCCCTGCTCGCCGGGGCCCAGGTGAAGACGGCCCGCCTGCTCCTCGGACCGCGCGTGGAGGCCGACCGGATCCTGGAGCTCACCCGCTCCCGGGTGCGTCTGGTCGACGCCTTCGAAGCCGAACGGCGGCGTATCGAGCGGGACCTGCACGACGGCGCGCAGCAGCAGCTGGTCGCCCTCAGCATGACCCTGGGCCTCGCCGAGCTGGAGCTGCGCGGGATCCCGCAGGCGGCCGGGGCCGCCGCGCTGGTGGCCCGAGGCCGCGGCGAGGCCAAGGTCGCCCTGGAGCAACTGCGCGACCTCGTCAGGGGCATCCATCCGCAGGTCCTCACCGACCACGGGCTCGCGGCGGCCGTCGCCGAGGTGGCCCTGCGCCATCCCGTGCCGGTGTCCGTGGACCTCGACGTGCCCCGGCTGGCCGAATCGGTGGAGATCACGGCGTACTTCACCGTCACCGAGGCGCTCACCAACGCGGCCAAGCACAGCGGCGCTTCGCACGTCGCCGTCGTCGGTAGGGTCGAGGGTGACCGACTCACTCTCACCGTCACCGACGACGGTCGCGGCGGCGCCGATCCGGGCGCGGGAGCGGGGCTGGCGGGACTCGCGGACAGGGTGGCGATGTTGAAGGGCAGGCTGGTGGTGTCCAGTCCGGTGGGCGGACCGACCCGACTCCGTGTGGAGGTCCCGTGCTCCGGCTGATCCTCGCCGAGGACTCCGTACTGTTGCGGGCCGGGCTGACGGAGCTCCTCACCCGCGGCGGGCACCAGGTCCTCGCCGCCGTCGGGAGCGCCGAGGAGCTGGTGCGGGCGGTGGAGGCGCAGCGGCCGGACGCCGTCGTGACCGATGTGCGGATGCCGCCCGGCTTCCGCGACGAGGGTCTGCGTGCCGCGCTCGAACTACGCTCCCGGGACGCCTCGTTGCCCGTGCTCGTGCTCTCGCAGTACGTGGCCACGGCGTACGCCACCCAGTTGCTCACGGGGGCTTCGGCGGCCGGGTTGGGTTACCTCCTCAAGGACCGGGTCGGGGAGGTGGCCGAGTTCCTCGACGCCCTCCAGCAGGTGGCGGAGGGGCGTACGGTCATCGATCCGGAGGTGGTACGGGTCCTGCTCAGCCGGCAGTCGCAGCAGCGGCCGTTGGCGCGGCTGACCCCGCGCGAGCGGGAGGTGCTGACCTTGATGGCCTCGGGCCTCAACAACCAGGCGTTGGCCGCCCGGCTGTTCATCACCGAGGCCGCCGTGGTCAAGCACGCGTCCAGCATCTTCATGAAGCTCGACCTGGACGCCACCGAGGGCAACCGCCGGGTGCTGGCGGTCCTGGCCCACCTGTCGGGCCAGGAGGCCGAGGCGTAGGCGCGCTCACGGGCTCACGCCTCAGGAGCAGGAGCGCACCGCGTCGTCCCGGGCGCCGGGGCTGCGGTGGTGGTTCTCGTGTCCCGCGGCGAGCACCTGGCGCAGTTCGGCAAGGTGTCGGGTGTCCGCCGGGAGGTCCAACCGGTCGAGGGGGGCCGGTGCGGTGGCCGTCGCTCACCTGGCTGACGCCCTGTTCGGCCGGCCGACGCCGCGCCGCCTCCACCGCTCCGCTTTCCCTCCTGAAAACATGACAAGCGGCGCGCCGTCAGAACGGGACGGCCTGGTTCGCGTCCCGCCGCGGGGCCCGGGACCTGATCAGCAGCGCGATCGGCAGGGCCGCGAGCAGGAGGCCGCCGACCGCGCACCACAGGGTGGTGGTGTAGGCGCCCAGCAGTCGGGCGAACACGTCCGTGTCCTCCGAGACCTGCTCCAGGCGGCTCACCAGGACGGTGCCGAGCACGGCTCCGCCGATCGACTGCCCGAGGTGGTGGGCCGCGCCGAGGGCTGCCGAGGCTCCGCCGGCGTGCTGCGGGGACACCCCGGCGGTCGCGGTGGCGTAGAGCGGGACGAGAGCCAGGCCCAGGCCGACGCCGGTGAGCAGCATGCCGGGCAGTACCCCGGTCGCGTAGCCGGTCGCACCCCCCACACCGGCGAGCAGGGCCAGCCCGAGGGCCGTGACCACGAGGCCCGGCAGGATCAGGGCGCGCGGGGCGACGCGGGGCAGCAGGCGGGCGGAGACCTGGGTGGCGGTCACGAGGGCGGCGGCGACGAGCGGCAGGTGGGCCGTCCCCGACGCGGCCGGTCCCTCGCCGCGGATCTGCTGGGCGAAGAAGCCGAGGGCGGGGAGGAGGGCGACCAGGGCGATGCCGGCGAAGAGGACGACCAGGAGGGAGGCGAGGCGGTTCCGGTCGGCCAGGACGTACGCCGGGAGCAGCGGGCCGGAGGTTCGCCTCTGCCACCACAGGAAGGCGGCGAGCAGCGCGATGCCGCCCACGAACAGCACCAGGCTCCGGACGACGCCCCAGCCCACCGACTCGACCTCGGCGAGGCCGTAGGTCAGGGCAGCGGAGCCCACCGTGCCGAGGAGTACGCCGGGTCCGTCGAAGCGGGCCCCGCTACGGCCCGGACGGTCGGGCAGCAGGGTGAGCGCGCCGATCAGGGCGAGTACGGCGAGCGGAACGATCGACCACAGGGCCCAGCGCCAGGCCAGGGCCTCGGCGAGCCACCCGCCCGCGCACACGCCGAGCGCGCTGCCGCCCGCGACGACGGCCGCGTAGATCCCGAAGGCGCGGCCGCGCTCCCGGGGGTCGGTGAATCCGGTGACCACCAGGGACAGCGCGGCCGGGACCAGCAGGGCCGCGAAGGCGCCTTCCAGGGCGCGGGAGGCGATGAGCGGTCCCGCCCCGGAGGCCGCGCCGCCGAACACGGCGGTCGCCGCGAACCCGATCAGGCCGGCCACCAGCATTCGCCGGGCCCCGAGCAGGTCGGCGAGGTGCCCGCCGAGCAGGAGCAGTCCGCCGAGGGCGACCAGGTAGGCGGTGAAGGCCGGGCTCAGGCCGTCGGCAGCGAGGCCGAGCTCGGCATGCATCTGCGGCGCCAGCAGGCTGAATTGCGCCGCTTCGACCAGCACCAGCAGCTGCGTGAGGGCGAGGACCGCGAGGCCCCACCATCGCCTGGGGTGCGGGGGCGCGGGGACGGCCGGGCCGTCGCCGGGGACGGGGCCCGGGGGCGGGCCGAAGCCGTCCGCGGGGCCGAAGTGGCCCGGGGCCGTGGGAGCGTACGCGGGCGGCGGGGGCGGTGTCCCGTACGGGGAGGCGTCCTGCCGGGACTGTGCCGGTACGAGGCGGGGGTCCGGCGGCCCGGTGGGCTTGTCCCCGGTCGGGGCTTCACCAGCTGCGGCTCCGCCGGCTCCGGCCCCGCCGCCGACCCCTACGGGTGACGCCGGGGCGTAGTCCAGCAACTGCGCCGCATGGCGGCCCAGTTGTGCCAGTACCGCGCCCGGGAGCCATTCCCCGGCGGCGTCCGCCGCCGTACGCGCCGCCACCTCCTCGGGGGTGGGACGCCGGGCCGGGTCCTTGTGCAGGCAGGCGCCGACGAGCTCGACCAGCGGCTCCGGGACCCCGGTCAGGTCCGCCTCCTCCTCGGCGATCCGGAAGAGGTGCGCGTTCAGCCCGGTGTCCGTGGCACCGAAGAGCATGCGTCCCGTGGCGGCGTACACGAGGACCGCACCGAGGCAGAAGACGTCGCTGGCGGGGCTCAGTTCGAGACCGCGGACCTGCTCCGGGGACATGAACCCCGGCGAGCCGATCAGCATGCCGGTACGGGTGTGCAGGCTGTCCCCGGTCAGGCTGTCCATCGCCCGCGCGATGCCGAAGTCGATGACGCGGGGTCCGTCGACGGTGACGAGGACGTTGGACGGCTTCAGGTCGCGGTGGATCAGGCCCGCCTCGTGCACGGCCCGCAGGGCGAGGGCGAGTCGGTTGGCGAGGGTGCGTACCGAGTCCTCGGGCAGCGGCCCGAACTGCCGGGCGACCACGGTCTGCAGGTCGGGCCCCGGGATGTACTGCGTCGCCACCCAGGGCACGGCGGCCTCGGTGTCGGCGTCGAGCACCGCCGCCGTCCAACTGCCGCCCACCCGCCGCGCGGCGGCCACCTCGCGGGCGAACCTCCTGCGGAATTCGGGGTTCCCGGCGAACTCCGCCTGGACCACCTTCACGGCGACGGTACGGCCGCCCTCGGAGCGGCCCAGATAGACCAGGCCCATGCCACCCGCGCCCAGCCGGGCGATCAGGCGGTACGGTCCGATACGGCTCGGGTCTTCGGCGATCAGCTGATCCACGAACGGAAGGATAGTGCAACTATCCAATACGCGGGGGCCATCAGGCGAAATGCCCTCCCGGCCGCTCGTTCCGCGCCCTCGGCCGCCCACCGTCCGACGGCCGGAGGCGGAACGAGCCCGTCACCACGCGCGAGACGCCCGGTACGGCCACCGAGCGGGCCCAGACCGACAGCAGGACCGGTAGCGCCAGGTAGCCGAAGCGCCCCGCCGGGGCCAGGAGGAAGGCCAGCGTGAGGCCGAGGGCGAGGCGGTCGGCCGCGGCCACCACCGTACGCGGCGGCCGGGCGAGCAGGGAGAGGGCGACCGCGAGGCCTCCCGACAGCAGCAGACCGACCGCCAGGTACCAGCCCCAGGGGCCCAGTTCGACCAGCAGTCGCCCGGGCAGCGGGCTGCTCGCCGGGGTCGGCACCTGCGCCCGCCCGGTGGGGAAGGCGAACACCTGGCGCCACAGCTCCGCCGGCTGGAGGAGCGCGGCCGGCAGCACCAGCAGGGCCGTACCGCCGGCCGCCACCAGAGCGCAGCGCACCGCCGGCCGCCCGCCCCGAAGGACCGCGAGCAGGGCGACGGCCACGGCGACCGCGGGCAGTGCCGTCCACTTCAGCGCGCACGCCCCGGCGAGGGCCGCCCCGGTCAGTACGGGCCGCCCGGAGGCGGCGGCCGCCAGGGCCAGGCAGCAGAGCCCGGCCAGCGGCAGGTCCACCCCGCTCACCGCCAGGGGCAGGGCCACCACCGGCGAGGCCACCAGGACGGGCAACAGTCGGCCCGGCCCATCGCCGGGCCCCCCGCCAGGCCCACCGCCGGGCCCCCCGCCAGGCCCACCGCCGAACCCACCACCCGGCCCGCCCCCGAGCAGGCGCCGGGCCGCCCACAGGCAGCCGAACAACGCGGCCGCGCACCAGATCCGGGCGTCCCCCAGCAGCCGCACCGCCCAGCCGTCCCCGCCGCCGTCGCCCCCGAGCACCGCCCGCGGTATGCCGAGCAGGGCCATGCCGGGCAGGTAGGGGGTGTACTCCTCGACGTGCGCGGGCCGGTCGACGTAGAGCCGGCCGGAGTCCAGCAGGAGCCGGCCGGACCGTTCGATGACCGTCACCTCCGACTGCCCCTGGCCGGTCACGACCAGCCACAGCAGCGGGACGGCGACGGCGCCCAGCAGGGCGGCGACGAGCGCGGCGCGGCGGCGGCCGAGTGCGGTGGCCGCGGCGGCCCCGAGGTATCCGGCGGCGGCGCACCAGCCCCACAGCCGGTGCGGCGCCAGTGAGGAGAACAGCGGGAAGGACAGCGCCCACGCGGCGGCCGACAGCCAGCCGGTGGTCCACCGGGCGGTAGGGGAAAGGGTCATGGGCCCATTCCAGCCGCGCCGGCCCGCCCGGTCTGCACAGCCAGGTGGACGGTCCGCGGTGGGGTTTTCCCTACCGTGCGGGGCACGCGAAAGGGGCACGACCCCGACGGGTCGTGCCCCTCACACCGTTGTCATCGGGCCCTGCGGGGGCCTCAGGCCTCCGGGTTACCGCCGAACCGCTCGCGGTAGGACTCCAGGTCCTCCTCCGTGACCCGCGCGAACAGCACCGGCGGCACGGTGAACGGGGTGCCGGCCGGCACCGCGTCCAGGGAGCGGGCCTGCTCCGGGGTGATCCAGGAGGCCGTGTCGTCGGCGAGCGCGAACGAGGAGCGCATGGCGCGCGCCGAGGCCGGGATGAACGGCTCGGAGACCACCGAGTAGAGGTGGATGAGGTTCATGGCGGTGCGCAGGGTGAGCGCCGCGCCCTCCAGGTCGGTCTTGACCTCCAGCCAGGGGGCCTTCTCGTCGAGGTACGCGTTTCCGGCCGACCACAGGGCGCGCAGCGCGGCCGCGGCCTTGCGGTACTGGAGGGCGTCCATGTGGCCCTCGTACTCGGCCAGCAGCTCGGCGATCTGCTCGCCCAGCTTGGCCTCGGCCTCGCCCGCGGGGCTGCCGGCGGGGACGTCGTCACCGAACTTCTTGCGGGAGAAGGTCAGTACGCGGTTCACGAAGTTGCCGAGGGTGCCGCCGAGGTCCTTGTTGACCGTGGCCTGGAAGTGCTCCCAGGTGAAGGACGAGTCGTCGGACTCGGGCGCGTTGGCGATGAGGAAGTAGCGCCAGAAGTCGGCCGGGAGGATCTCCAGCGCCTGGTCGGTGAAGACGCCGCGCTTCTGCGAGGTGGAGAACTTGCCGCCGTAGTACGTCAGCCAGTTGAAGGCCTTGACGTAGTCGACCTTCTTCCACGGCTCGCGGGTGGCCAGTTCGGTGGCGGGGAACATCACCGTGTGGAACGGGACGTTGTCCTTGGCCATGAACTGGGTGTAGCGGACGTCCTCGGCCTCGTACCACCACGACTTGTAGTCGCGGTTCGCCGGGTCCAGGTCCGACCACTCCTTGGTCGAGCCGATGTACTCGATCGGGGCGTCGAACCAGACGTAGAAGACCTTGCCCTCGGCGGCGAGCTCGGGCCAGGTGTCGGCCGGGACCGGCACGCCCCAGTCGAGGTCACGCGTGATGGCGCGGTCGTGCAGGCCCTCGGTCAGCCACTTGCGGGCGATGGAGGAGGCGAGCTGCGGCCACTCCTCCTCGTGCTCGGCGACCCAGGCCTCGACCTCGTGCTGGAGCTTGGACTGCAGGAGGAAGAGGTGCTTGGTCTCGCGGACCTCCAGCTCGGTGGAGCCGGAGATGGCCGAGCGGGGCTCGATCAGGTCCGTGGGGTCCAGGACGCGGGTGCAGTTCTCGCACTGGTCGCCGCGGGCCTTGTCGTAGCCGCAGTGCGGGCAGGTGCCCTCGACGTAGCGGTCCGGGAGGAAGCGGCCGTCGACCGGCGAGTACACCTGCCGGATCGCGCGCTCCTCGATGAACCCGTTCTCCTGCAGCTTGCGCGCGAAGTGCTGGGTGATCTCGCGGTTCTGCGCGGAGGAGCTGCGGCCGAAGTAGTCGAAGGACAGCTCGAAGCCGTCGTAGACCGCCTTCTGGGCGTCGTGGGCCTGCGCGCAGAACTCGGCGACCGAGATGCCGGCCTCCTTGGCGGCGAGTTCGGCGGGGGTGCCGTGCTCGTCGGTGGCGCAGATGTAGAGGACGTCGTGGCCGCGCTGGCGGAGGTACCGGGAGTACACATCCGCCGGAAGCATCGACCCGACCATGTTGCCCAGGTGCTTGATCCCGTTGATGTAGGGAAGCGCGCTGGTGATCAGGTGTCGAGCCATCCTCGGATGCTCCATTTCCTCTGTGCGGTACAACGTGACGTAACGGATTGTGAATGCGGTTCATCGTATCGAACCGCCGTGAGGCCACGCGCCGCATTTGTACATGGGTGGACGTAACGCAAAAGCGAGGGCTGTGACCTCTCCGTCACGGCCCTCGCGATCGGGCCCATGTTACAGCGGGACCGCGGCGCACCCGACCGGTGTCCAGGAGCAGGCGGTGGCGCCGCCGGTGGAGGGTCCGGCGGTGGCACCGCCGGCGGAGGGCCCGGCCGTGGCACCGGCAGCGGGCATATGCATACGTGCTGGCTGGAGCTGTGCGTGATCGAGATCGATCACAGGTCGATCATCCACGACGCATTGCTTCCAGGTTTCTTCTCTGCGCCCTCCGAGTGCGCCCGCGCTGCTTTCCTGTTCAGCGCACAGGGGATGAGGTGGAGCGGTGAACGATGGCGGACCGGAGGAGTCCGGTGGGGCCGTGGGACTACCGAGCCGGCGTCGGCGGCCGACTCCCATGAGCCAGTGGGATCCGACGGCGCGCCTGTCGTACTGGGCCTTCCACGCCAATCGGCGGCCCGCGTACATGCGCTTCGCGTATCTGCAGCTGGGCTCCGACGCGGCGGCGGAGGAGGCCGTGGACGCGGCTTTCGACTCGATCATGGGTGAGTGGCTGCGGATGCTCCACATGGACCGCCTCGACGCCTACGCCTGGACCGTCCTCAAGCACTGCCTGATCCACCGGCAGCGGCTGCGACATCCCTGGGAGCAGCGCCCCGAGCCGATGGACATCAGCGCCTTCGAGGCCGCCCTGAGGGAGGCCCACGCCGACCAGTACGAGGTGCTGACCGACACCATCCGCTTCTACTCCGCCGTCTCCCGGCTCGCCGAGCGGCAACGTGACGCCGTACTCCTGCGGTACGGGCTCCAGTGCACCCCCGGTGAGGCCGCCGCCGTGATGGGCGTCGACGAGGCCACGATCCGCTCCTACCTCGGACAGGCTCACCGGCGGCTCGCCCGCCTGCTCGCCACGTCCGCCGCGTCGCCCGAATCGGCGGCGTCACCCGAATCCGCCGAATCATGAGGCGCTCCGAACGGCAGGAGCGGCAGGACGGCGACCCGATCCCCCGCTCCCTGGCCGAACTCCTCGCCCGGGCCGGCGTCCGCGACCGCTACCGGCACTACGACCTCGGCGCCGCCGAGGCCCGGCTGCTGCGCGCCACACCGCACCCGCCCTCCGGCCACCGCGCCCGGCGCCGGTCGGTGCACGGCTGGAGCGACCCCGCCCGGGACTGCCCCCTCGACGCCGAACGGGCCCGGCGCGACCTCAAGGCCGTCTGCCTCGCCTCCGCGTGCGCGCCCAAGGCCGGGGCGCACCTCGACTCCTTCCTGGCCGACGGGCACACCGATCTGGCCGGGGCCGTCGTCTTCGGCTGTCTGCTGCACCTGGCCGGGCTGCGCGAAGGGGCCCGCTTCTGGTGGCAGTTCGCCGCCGGGTCCGGGAGCCCGCGGACCGCCGCGGCCGCGTACTGCCTCTTCCTCGACCACTCCCGGCGCGGCGAGCACCACGACGCCCGGCACTGGGCGCGCGAGCTGGGCCGGCGCGGCTTCCGGCCGGGCGGCCGACGGGATCTGCGGGAGATCCGGCTGTGCACGCAGGCGGCCGTGCTGCGCTACGTCGACCAGCGGGAGGATCCCGACCTGGGCCCGGTGCCCCTGCCGAGGCCCGGGCTGTCCGGAGTACTGGCCGCGTTCCTGCCGCAGCCCGTCACCGTGTCGGCCTCGGCGCCGCGGCCGGTGGCCTCGCTCCGGCCGGCCGCCGGACCGCTGCGCCACCCGGCGCTGACGGAGGCGAACCGCGGGACCGCCGCCCGGGCGGAGACGGGCCAGGCTCTGACGGAGGCGCGCCGCGCGCTGGCCGTCGTACGCGTCCTGGAACGCCACCCGTTGGGGGTCCGGGCCGCCCAACTCGCCCGGGAGTCCGGCCTCGCCGAGGGGGAACTGCGCCCCCTGCTCGCGATGCTGTGCGAGGAGGAGTACGCGGTGCGCCCGGCGCTCGGGGTGTACGGGCGCGGCCCCGCCCTGGACCGGCTCGCCGCCCCCGGCGGGCAGGGCCTGGCCGGGCAGCTCCAGCGCACCCTGGCCCTGGCCCGGGACAGCGCGGGCGCCGCGGTGTACCTCGGCCGGTACGCCGAGGGCGAGGTCCGGATCACGCAGATGGCGGACGGGCCCGCGACCCCGCCGGTGCGGGAGTGGGTCGACTTCCGGGCCGCCGCACACGCCAGCGCGGTCGGCAAGTGCCTGCTGACCCAGCTCGACCACGACCGGCGCGCCGACCACGTGGCCCGGCACCGGCCCGCGCGGCTCACCCCGCGGACGATCACCGACAGTCGGGTCCTGTTCAGCGCCCTGGACGCGGTGGCTCCGGGCGCGCCCGTGTTCGACCTGCGCGAGTACTCCCCCGGGGTCGTCTGCTCGGCGGTCCCTATCGCCACCGGGATCGCCGCCGGGAGCCTCGCGCTCTCGCTGCCGGCGAGCCATGCCCACCGGCTGGGCGCGGCCACCGAGACCCTGCGCCGCAAGGCGGTCCCGGTGCTCCTGGCCCTCCTCCTGACGGGCGCGATCCCCCCGGACGCCCCGGCGGTCGCCGCCGAGGAGGGGGCTCCGGTCGAGCGGCCCCGGCCGATGCGGGCCCCGGTCACCCCGGAGACCTTGCGGCACCTGCGGCGGCTCTTCCGCACCCCGCTCACCGGAGGCTCGGCCGCGGCGGGCGGCCCGCACCTGGTCAGCGACACCGCGGCCGCCGCGGCCTATCTCTTCGACGCCGTCCCGGACACCGACCAGCCCCGCCTGTCGCTGCCCCACACCTTCACATCGCTCCCCCCGGGCAGCCTGACCACCCCGACGGGCCTGGTGGTCCTGGGCCCGTGACCGGCCCGGAAAAACAGCGAGAGCCCCACACGATGTGTGGGGCTCTCGCTTCTTGTGTCCGAGGGGGGACTTGAACCCCCACGCCCGATAAAGGGCACTAGCACCTCAAGCTAGCGCGTCTGCCATTCCGCCACCCGGACCAGGTGGTCGGCCCCGGTTTCCCGCGGCGACATGGACAACAATAGCAAAGGATCGGCGGGGCTCCGACCACTTATCCGGGCGGTGATCATCCGCCACGCCGGGCTGACCTGCACGCATGCACCGACAACCCTGGCGAGACGGGTCGTCTCGTTGCCGGATGCCGATACCGGCTGGACATCAGGGGTGGCCGGGCGGTCGGATGGCTCCGCACACATCCGGGGGGAGCCGCGCATGGAATCCGAGCACCGCGTCAGCACGCTGGAGCTGTTCTTCGACCTCGTCTTCGTCTTCACCATCACGCAGTTGACGGTGCTTCTGGCGGACGACCTGACTCTGCGGGGCGCGGGGCAGGTGGTGCTGATCTTCACCGTCCTGTTCTGGATGTACGGGGGCTACGCGCACCTGACCAACCAGGTGCCGCCGGACCGGACGGTCCGGCGGGTGCTGCTGATGCTGGCCATGGGGGCGTTCCTGGTCTGCGCCCTGGCCGTACCGACCGCCTTCGGGGCCGGCGGTATCGCCTTCGGCCTCGGGTACCTGTTGGTGGTCCTGGTCCACGGCGCGCTGTTCACCCAGGCGCACGGGCGCGGGGTGCTGTGGTTCGCGCTGCCCAACGTGCTGTGCGCGCTGTCGGTGACGGCGGCCGGGTTCTTCGACGGGCTGCCGGCCTGGGGGCTGTGGATGCTGGCGCTGCTCCTGCAGTTCGTGACGCCGGTGGTCGTGCAGCGGGTCGCGGCGAGCAGGGCGGCGGAGCCGGAGGCGGCCGAGGTGGCCGAGACGGCCGAAGGTCCCGGGCAGACGGTCGGTGATCAGCTCGGCGGGATGAACGCGGCACACCTGGTGGAGCGGCACGGCCTGCTGCTGATCATCGTCTTCGGTGAGTCCGTGATCGCGATCGGCATCGGGGTGGGCTCGCTGCCGCTGTCCCTCGGTATCGCGGGCGGCGCGTTCCTGGCCCTGACCATCGCGTCGGCGATGTGGTGGATGTACTTCGTGCGCGACGAGGGCCGGGCCGAGGAGGTCTTCGAGCGGACTCCGACGGAGCGGCGTTTCAAGCTGGCGATGGTCGCGTACTACTACGCCTTCCTGCCCATGCTCCTGGGCATCGCCGTCTTCGCGGCGGGCGTGAAGAAGACCATCGGTCACCTCGGCGAGCACCTGCATTCCGGCCCGGCGGTCGCGCTGGCGGGTGGGGTCGCCCTCTACCTGGCCGGGGACCTGGCCTTCCGCTCGGCACTGGGCATCGGACCGGGCCGCTACCGCGCCGCGGCCCTGGTGCTCGCGCTCGCCACCGTCCCGGTGGGAACCAGCTGGACAGGGGCCGGCCAGCTGGTGGCCCTGGCGTGTGTCCTGGTCGGGGCGCTGGCCGCCGAGGGCCGCCGCTCCCCCGCCGAACCGGCGGAGGCGGCGGCCGCGGAAGCCGTCACGGGCAGTGGATGACCTGGCCCGCGTAGGAGAGGTTGCCGCCGAAGCCGAAGAGCAGGACCGGGGCGCCGGAGGGGATCTCGCCGCGCTGGACCAGCTTCGACAGGGCCATCGGGATGCTGGCGGCCGAGGTGTTGCCGGACTCGACGACATCGCGGGCGACGACGGCGTTGACGGCGCCGATCTTCGCGGCGAGCGGCTCGATGATCCGCAGGTTCGCCTGGTGGAGGACGACCGCGGCCAGTTCCTCCGGGGTGACTCCGGCCTTCTCGCACACCTTGCGGGCGAGCGGCGGCAGCTGGCTGGCGGTCCAGCGGTAGACGGACTGGCCCTCCTGGGCGAAGACCGGCGGCGAGCCCTCGATCCGGACCGCGTTGCCCATCTCCGGGACCGAGCCCCACAGGACCGGGCCGATGCCCGGCTCCTCGCAGGCCTCGACCACGGCCGCGCCCGCTCCGTCGCCGGTGAGCACACAGGTGGTGCGGTCGGTCCAGTCGGTGATCTCGGTCATCTTGTCGGCACCGATGACCAGGGCGCGGGTGGCGGAGCCGGCCCGGATGGCGTGGTCGGCGGTGGCCAGGGCGTGGGTGAAGCCCGAGCAGACGACGTTGATGTCCATCACGGCGGGGCCGCCGCCCATGCCCAGCTTGGCGGCGACGCGCGCGGCCATGTTGGGCGAACGGTCGATCGCGGTCGACGTGGCGACCAGCACCAGGTCGATGTCGTCCGGGGTCAGGCCGGCGCCGGCCAGCGCCTTGCCCGCCGCCTGGTAGGCCAGCTCGTCCACCGGTTCGTCCGGGCCCGCCATGTGGCGGGTGCGGATGCCGACGCGGGACCGGATCCACTCGTCGGTGGTGTCGACCATGGCCGAGAGGTCCTCGTTGGTGAGCACTTTCGCGGGCTGGTAGTGCCCTAGCGCCACCACGCGTGAACCGGTCATGGGCGGGGTCCCCCCTTGTACGGAAGTCAGGATCACCCAGCTTTGCCTGCTACTGGTGGGTACGTGTGCGTGTGACCCGACAGGATTCCGGCACCGGATTTTGGAGCTTCCCGAGGATCCACCTGCCGGGAGCGTCGCGGGAAGCGGAACCGCGACAATGAGCTTGTCGGAAATAGGCGGGAACAGAAGGGGTGTGCTGATCACCATGGGAAGGGTCACCGAGCGTCGTCGCGTCGTCCGGATCCGGAACGGCGCGGCGGGTGTCCGGCCGGACACGCTGGTGGCCGAGGAGCCACTGGAGATACGGCTGAACGGCAAACCGCTGGCCATCACGATGCGTACGCCGGGCGACGACTTCGCCCTGGCGGTGGGCTTCCTGGTCAGCGAGGGGGTGCTCGCGGCCGCCTCGGACGTGCAGGCCGTCACCTACTGCGAGGGGGCGACCGAGGACGGTTCGAACACCTACAACGTGGTGAACGTGCAGCTGGCCGCCGGGGTCCCGGTGCCCGACATCACCCTGGAGCGGAACGTCTACACCACTTCGTCCTGCGGCCTGTGCGGAAAGGCCAGCCTGGACGCGGTCCGTACGGCGACCCGTTTCCCGGGGCTCGCCGCCGATCCGGTACGGGTCCCCGTGGAGGTCCTGTGCGCGATGCCGGACCGGCTGCGCGAGGCTCAGAAGGTCTTCGACCGTACGGGCGGGCTGCACGCGGCCGGTCTGTTCACGGCGCAGGGCGAGCTGCTCGACCTGCGGGAGGACGTGGGCCGGCACAACGCGGTGGACAAGATCGTGGGCCGGGCGTACCGGTCCGGGCGGCTCCCGCTGGCGGGCGCGGTCCTGCTGGTGTCGGGCCGGGCCTCCTTCGAACTGGTGCAGAAGGCGGTGATGGCGGGCATCCCGGTGCTGGCGGCCGTCTCGGCGCCGTCCTCGCTGGCGGTGGATCTGGCACTGGAGTCGGGGATGACGCTGGTCGGCTTCCTGCGGGGGCCGGACATGAACATCTATTCGGGCGAGGAGCGGATCACCCTGTAGGCGCGCGCCGGAACCGTTCCTCGGCTCCCCACTCGTAGCCGAAGAAGGTGGCCCACACGTTGCTGCCGTCTCCCGCGGTACCCCCCTTGCCGGTGCCGCCGAGGGTGAACCAGTCGTTGCACTGCTGGATCTCGGGGGTTCCCTCGGGGCTGAACCGGATCCGGATCCCCGGGTTCTCGTCGGAGGGGTGGCCGAGCGTCCAGTTGCCCTCGCCGGTGAACACGCCGGGCTGCCCGCCCCGGGCGCACTGCCAGCCCCAAGCGTCCGAGAGGCGGGCCCAGCCGTCGGCCAGCACCTCCAACCGGGCGCCGCGGTAGCCGTGCCAGGTCCCGAGGACGTCCTCCTCCGTCAGCGGAGCGGAGGATCCGCCCAGCAAGCCGAAGGCCAGGGCCACTAGCGACAGCAGACCGAACAGCACACTGAACGCTACGGTCGCCGCGCGGGCGAGGTTGGTCACGTCAGCGCCGCCGGCGGGAGCGGCGACCGGCGTCCGCCGGCGGCTTCGGTGTCGGCGGGTCGATGCGGTGCAGGTCCAGGGTGGGCGGGACCGGGGTGGTGCCCGGGCCGCCGGACTCGGCCCAGGCAATGATCTCGTCGGTCGCGGTGTCGTCCAGGGCCCAGCCGAACCAGGCCGCGCGGGCGCCGCGGCGGCGGGCCTCGGTGGTGGGCTGGACCACGATGACGTTGGCCTGGGCGCACGGGCCGAGGCACTCGCTCGTACGGACGGCCAGGCGGCCCCCGGAAGCGGCGGCGGCCTCGCGCAGCCGGGCGAGCTGACCGGCGTGGTCGGAGCCGGGGTTCTTGCGGGGGTCACCGCAGCAGCAGCCTCGGCAGACCACCAGCGTGCAAGGTCGTTCGGCGTGGGCGGCGAGCGGGCGTATCCAGGTCACCACCGAACGTTAGCGGGCCCGGGGCTCGGGCCGTTGGGGTGCGGGCGAGACGTCCGCCACACGGTCGGCGGCGAGTTCGGGCAGCGGGTCCCGGGCGCGGCGCCGGGCGATGACCGCGCAGACCATCAGCTGCATCTGGTGGAAGAGCATCAGCGGGAGCACGGCGAGGGCGGCGTGGGCCCCGAACAGCACACTGGCCATGGGGAGTCCGGCGGCCAGGCTCTTCTTGGACCCGGCGAACTGGATGGCGATGCGGTCCGCGCGGCCGAAGCCGAGGCGGGCCGCGCCGTACCAGGTGACGAGGAGCATGACGGCGAGCAGGACGGCCTCGACCAGCATCAGGGCGGCGAGCCTGGGGAGGCTGACCTGCTGCCAGATGCCCGCGACCACGCCCGCGCTGAAGGCGGCGTAGACGACCAGCAGGATCGAGCCGCGGTCGACGTAGCCGAGGACCTGCTTGTGGCGGACGAGGAAACCGCCGACCCGGGGGCGCAGGACCTGTCCGAGGAGGAACGGCAGCAGCAGTTGGAGGGTGATCTTCAGGAGGGCGTCGAGGGAGAAGCCGCCCGCGTCCCCGCCGAGCAGGCCGGCGGCGAGCAGGGGGGTGAGGACGATGCCGGCCAGGCTGGAGAAGGAGCCGGCGCAGATCGCGGCGGGGACGTTGCCGCGGGCGATCGAGGTGAAGGCGATGGAGGACTGCACGGTCGAGGGGACCAGGCAGAGGAAGAGCAGGCCGCTGTAGAGCGGGGCGGTGAGCAGGCCGGGGACGAGGCCGCGAGCGGCGAGGCCGAGGAGCGGGAAGAGTACGAAGGTGCAGGCGAGCACGGTGAGGTGGAGCCGCCAGTGGCGCAGGCCGTCGAGAGCCTCGCGGGTGGAGAGGCGGGCGCCGTAGAGGAAGAAGAGCAGGGCCACGGCCGTGGTGGAGGCGCTGTCGGCGATGGTGGCGGCCGGGCCGCGGGCCGGGAGCAGGGCGGCGAGGCCCACGGTGGCGAGCAGGGCCAGGATGTACGGGTCCAGGGGCAGCCGGGCGGGGAGGTGCGGGCGGCGCATGCGGGGGTGCTCACTTGCTGTCGGGGCGGGGTGCTCCCTTCATGGTCGGCGGTGGGCGCTCATCGGGAAACCCGCACACCGCACTCACTGCCATCGCGATCCGTGATGAGCGGCTACCGTGGCGGTATGTACGACCCGGTGCAGCTGCGTACGTTCCTCACGGTCGCCCAGACGCTCAGTTTCACGCAGGCCGCAGGGCGGCTCGGTGTGGGGCAGTCCACGGTGAGCCAGCATGTGCGGCGGTTGGAGGAGGCGACGGGGCGGCCGCTGTTCGTCCGGGACACGCACAGTGTGGGGCTGACGGAGGACGGGGAGGCGCTGCTCGGCTTCGCTCGGACGATCCTGGAGGCGAACGAGCGGGCGGCGGCCTTCTTCGCGGGGACCCGGCTGCGCGGGCGGCTGCGGTTCGGGGCCTCGGAGGACTTCGTGCTGACGCGGCTCCCGGAGATCCTCGAAGGGTTCCGACACGAGCATCCCGAGGTGGATCTGGAGCTGTCGGTGGAGCTCTCCGGGACGTTGCACGAGCGGCTGGACGCGGGGCGCCTGGACCTGGTGCTCGCGAAGCGGCGGGGGCCCGGGGACGAGCGGGGCCGGCTCGTGTGGCGGGACCGGCTGGTGTGGATCGGCGCGGAAGGGCTGCGGGTGGACCCCGAGCGCCCTGTTCCGCTGATCGTCTTCCCGCCGCCGGGCATCACCCGGGCCCGGGCGCTGGAGGTACTGGAACGGGAGGGGCGGGGCCTGCGGATCGCGTGCACGAGCGGCAGCCTGAGCGGCCTGATCGCGGCGGCCCGGGCGGGGCTCGGCGTGATGGCGCACGCCCGCGGGCTGATCCCGCCGGGATTGGTGCGCGTGGGCGGTCTGCCGGAGCTCGGACCGGTGGAGTTCGCGCTGCTCCGCGGACCGCGTCCATCGGCGGCGGCGGAGGCGTTGGCCGCGGCCGTGCTCTCCGGCGCGGACCGGCTCAGTCGCACGTCAACGGCGTGAACACCGTGATCACTGGGGAGGTCTTGTGGAGGTATCCGAAGGCCGGTGAACCCCTGTTGACCATGCGGTACGTTCACCGCGGCGCGCGGAGAGGAGCGGGGCCTTGCGCGAAATCACCGTCCCACCCGTCGTCACGGGCGCGCCCGTCGGCGGCCTGGCCGACATCGTCTTCCAGCACGCCCACGAGGAGCCGGACCGGGTGGTGCTCGGCCGGAAGACCGACGGGGTCTGGCGGGACGTGACGTCCCGGGAGCTGGCCGCCGAGGTGCTCGCGCTCGCCCGGGGGCTGCTGGCCCAGGGGGTGCGCTTCGGGGACCGGGTCGCGGTCATGTCCCGCACCCGGTACGAGTGGACCCTCTTCGACTTCGCCCTGTGGGCCATCGGCGCCCAGCCCGTCCCGGTGTATCCGACGTCCTCCGCCGATCAGGTGCACTGGATCCTGCTCGACTCCGACTGCACGGCCTGCGTGGTCGAGGACGAGAACCAGGCCATGACGGTGGGATCGGTCATCGACCGGCTCCCCCACCTGCGCCGGCTGTGGCAGCTCGACGCCGGGGCGGTGGACGGGCTCGTCGCCGACGGCCGCGGGGTGGCCGAGGACGTCGTGCACCGGCACCGGGGTGCCGTGACGCCCGACGCGACCGCCACCGTCATCTACACCTCGGGGACGACGGGCCGGCCGAAGGGGTGCGTGCTCACGCACGCCAACTTCATGTACGAGACCGACACCCTGGTCGACCGCTGGGAGTCGGTCTTCCAGGCCCGGCAGGGCGAGGAGCCGTCCACCCTGCTCTTCCTGCCGCTGGCGCACGTGTTCGGGCGGATGGTGGAGGTGGCCGCCGTCCGGGCGCGGGTCAAGCTGGGCCACCAACCGGTACTGGCGGCGGCCGAGTTGCTGCCCGATCTCGCCGCCTTCCGGCCGACCTTCGTGCTGGGCGTCCCGTACGTCTTCGAGAAGATCTTCGCGGGCGCGCGCCGCAAGGCGGAGGCGGAGGGGCGTACGGGCCCCTTCGACCGGGCGGTGGAGACGGCCGTACGGTACGCGGAGGCGCGCGAGCGCAAGGCCTTCGGTGTCGGGCCGGGGCCCTCGGCCGCGCTGCGCGTGGAGCACCAGCTCTTCGACCGGCTCGTCTACGGGAAGGTCCGCGAGGCGATGGGCGGCCGGGTGCGGCACGCCATGTCGGGCGGGTCGGCGATGTCGCGCCGCCTGGGGCTGTTCCTCGACGGGGCCGGGATCACGGTGTTCGAGGGGTACGGGCTGACCGAGTCGTGCGCGGCGGCCACCGCGAACCCGCCGGGAGCGACCAAGTACGGCACGGTGGGGCGGCCGATCCCGGGCAGTACGGTGCACATCGCGGACGACGGGGAGGTCTGGCTGCATGGCAGCCACATCTTCTCCGGGTACCTGAACGACCCCCGCGCCACGGAGGCGGTCCTGCGCGGCGGTTGGCTGGCCACGGGGGACCTGGGCCGGCTGGACGCGGACGGGTACCTGACCATCACCGGGCGCAAGAAGGACATCCTGGTGACCTCCAACGGCAAGAGCGTCGCGCCCGCCGCGCTGGAGGAGCGGGTCCGTTCGCATCCGCTGGTGTCGCAGTGCGTGCTGGTGGGCAACGACCGGCCGTACATCGCGGCGCTGCTCACTCTGGACATGGACGGGATAGCGCACTGGCTGTCGATGCGCGGCCGGCCGCAGTTGCCGGCGAAGGAGCTGGTGGGGGACCCCGAGCTGACGGCGGAGGTCCGTCGGGCGGTGGTGGCCGCGAACACCCTGGTCTCGCAGGCGGAGGCGATCCGCACCTTCCGGGTGCTGGGCGAACAGTTCACGGAGGAGCGGGGGCTGTTGACGCCGTCACTGAAGCTCAAGCGCCGGGCGATCGAGAAGGCGTACGCGAAGGAGGTCGCGGCCCTGTATTCCTCCTGAACAGAAATCTGACGGTTCGTCATTTCCACCCGTCGGCAATATTGACGATCCGTCAGGTCGCGCACAGAATGCGGGGATTCCGACCGGAGGGGATCCCCGACATGTTGCGACCGATCCGCACCCTGGCCGCCGCTGCGGCGGCCCTCGCGCTCGTCTCCGCCTGCAACTCCGCCTCCACGAACGGCAGCTCCCCCGGCAAACCCGGCGACGCGCCCGGCAACTCCCGCGGTGTGACCGCCGACTCCGTCAAGGTCGGCGGGATCGTGTCGATGACCAGCGCCGGCGGCTACAGCAAGAAGGACACCGACCTCGGCGCCAAGGCCCGCTACCTCCGGGCCAACGCCGAGGGCGGGATCAACGGACGGAAGATCGACTACCTCGGCGCGGAGGACGACGGTCAGGACCCCGCCAAGAACCTGGCGGCCGCCCGCAAACTCGTCCAGCAGGACAAGGTCTTCGCCGTCGCCCCCATGAGTTCGGTGACCTTCTCCGGCGCGGACTTCCTGGAGCAGGAGAAGGTCCCCACCTTCGGCTGGGGCACCCTGCCGTCCTTCTGCGGACCCCAGCACATCTACGGCTTCAACGGCTGCCTGGTCCCCATCCCCGGCGGCACCCTGAACCAGACCTGGCCCGAGGGCATCGGCCAGGTCCTGGGCGGGGCGCAGGGCAGATCGGTCGCGATCATCGCCAACGACAGCGACGCCGGCAAGTTCGGCATCCGGACCTTCCAGCAGGGCTTCGCCAGCGCCGGGTTCAAGGTCTCCTACGCCAAGGCCTCCGTGCCCGCCACCGCCGTCCCGAGCGACTGGTCCGCGTACGTGAAGGAGATCCTCGCCGCGAATGACGGCAAGGCCCCCGACGCCGTCGTCTCCGTCATGCAGACCCCGAACAACATCGGATTGTTCACCGCGCTCAAGCGCAGCGGCTACCAGGGGCTGCTCTCCGACCCGACCGACTACGACCCCGGGTTGCTCGCCAAGGACGCCACCAAGCAGGCCCTCGACGGGGTGCACGTGCTGCTGCAGTTCCAGCCCTTCGAGTCCACCGATCCGAAGATGACGCAGTTCAAGGCCGACATCAAGGCGGCCGCGGGCGGCCAGGAGGTGCCGCTCAGCATGCACATGCTCACCGGGTACATGTCGGCCGACCTGTTCGTCTCCATCGCTCGGAAGGCCGGCAAGGATCTGACCGTCGAGTCCTTCCAGGCCGCCGCGCAGGGCTTCTCCGACACCGGCACGCTCGTCGGCGACCGGGCGGAGCCCAAGGGGCAGAAGGACAGCTTCGGCTGCGGAGCGCTCGTACAGCTGAAGAACGGCGCGTACGAGGTCTCCGTACCGTTCAAGTGCTACGAACCCATCCCCTTCAAGTAGGGCAGCGGCATGGGGGATCTGCTCGTCTTCGTACTGAGCGGTCTGGTCTCCGGCGCCCTGTACGCACTGCTCGCCACCGGGCTGGTGCTGTCGTACTCGGCGTCCGGACTGTTCAACTTCGCGCACGGGGCCACCGCCTACCTGTGCGCGCTCACCTTCTACGAACTGCACTCGGGGCTGGGCTGGCCCGCCGTCCCGGCCGCCCTGCTGGTGGTCTTCGTACTGGCCCCCGGTCTCGGCTGGGGGCTGGACCGGCTGATGTTCCGGCGACTCGCCCGGGTCGGTGAGACCGCGCAGATCGTGGCCACCATCGGGCTGCTGGTGGCGCTGCCGGCCGCCGGGCTGTGGGTGGTGGAGCTGCTGGCGGACGCGGGCGCGCCCGTGCAGCCGGCGGAGAACCAGTTCGGGCTGCCGGGAGTGGGACCCAGCCCGGCGAAGTCCTGGCAGCTCACGGACGGCGTCGGCATCGACTCCGACCAGCTGATCACCTGGGTGGTGACGGCGCTGGTGGCGGTGGCCCTGTGGGTACTGATGCGGCACACCCGGCTGGGGCTGCGGCTACGGGCCGCCGTCGACAACCGCTCGCTGACCGAGCTGCGCGGTATCAGCGCCGACCGGCTGTCGTCGGTGGCCTGGATGATCGCGTCGGGGCTCGCCGGACTGGCGGGTGTGTTGGCGACACCGCTGCTGGGGCTGTCGGCGCACGACTTCACCCTGTTCCTGTTCGTCTCGGCCACGGCGGCGGTCATCGGACGGTTCGCGTCCGTGCCGCTCGCCTTCGCGGGCGGACTCGGGCTCGGGGTGCTGCAGAACCTGGTGGCCGGGTACGCGTCCTTCGCCGAGTCCGTCACCGGCTTCCGTACGGCCGTACCCTTCCTGATCCTCTTCGGCGGGCTGCTGGTGCTGACCCGTCGGGCACGCGCGGCGGGGGTCGCGGCCGTGGACCCGCCGCCGGTCGACCATCTGGCCGGGGCCCCGTGGTCGCGGCGGTGGGGAGTGTGGGCGGCGGGCGCCGTACTCCTGTGCGTGGCGTTCTACACCGTGACCACACCCTTCTGGAGCGGGCTGCTGGCGCAGGGGCTGGCCGTCGCGCTCGTGTTCATGTCCTTCACGGTGGTGACCGGGCTCGGGGCGATGGTCTCGCTGGCGCAGGGCACCTTCGTGACCGGCGCGGCGCTCGTGGCGGGGCTGCTCATGAGCCGGGGCTGGCCGTTCGTGGCCGCGCTGGCGGTGGGCACGTGCGTGGCGGCCCTGCTGGGGGCGCTCGTCGCGCTGCCGGCGCTGCGGCTGGGGGGCAGATCCCTGGCCCTGGCCACGCTGGCGCTGGCCTTCCTCGCCGATCAGGTGCTGTTCCAGCTGCGGTGGCTGCGCAACGGCGACGCGGGGTGGTCGATCCCGCGGCCGGTGTTCGGGCCGGTGGACCTCTCCGACGACCGGGCGCTGGGGGTGGCCCTGGTGGTGCTGGTCGCGCTGGTGGCGGCCGGGCTGACCGCGCTACGGAACTCCCCGTCGGGGCGGGCGATGCTGGCGGTCCGGTCGGCCCCGGCGGCGGCGGTCGCCTCGGGGGTCTCCGTACTGCGCACGAAGCTGCTGCTGTTCACCCTGTCGGCGGGGCTGGCCGGGTTCGGGGGCGTGCTGTACGCCTCGTACAACACCCGGATCACGGCGACGGACTTCACGGCGATGACCGGGCTGGTGTGGCTGGCGGTGGTCGTGGCGGCGGGGGTGCGCAGGCCGCAGTACGCGGTGGTGGCGGGGCTGGTGTTCGCGGTCGCTCCGCGGGTGCTGTCCGACTACGTGACGGCGTCGGCGCACCTGCCGGTGATCCTGTTCGGCCTGGCCGGGTTGGCCCTGGCCAACGACCCGGACGGGTACTGCGCCGCGGTCCCGGTGCGGTGGGCGCGGCGGGGCGCCGCCGCCGCTCCCGCCGCTTCCGCCGCTTCCCGGGGCCCCGCCCCGGACCCGTCGGGGGCTCCGCCCCCGAACCCCCGCGCCTCGATCGCCGGCGCGGCTGATGTCGCCCTGGAGCTGCGCGGTGTCACCGCCGGGTACGACGGGGGGCTCGTGCTGCACGGGGTGGATCTCGCCGTCCGCGCGGGCGAGATCCTCGCCGTGCTGGGGCCCAACGGCGCCGGGAAGAGCACCGCCTGCCGGGTCGCCGCCGGGCTGCTGCCGGTCGGGACCGGGGCGGTGTACGTGGGCGGGCGGGACGCGACCCGGGACGGGGCCGTACGCCGGTCGCGGGCCGGGGTGCTGCTCGCCCCCGAGGGGCGCGGGATCTTCCCCGCGCTCACCATCGAGGAGAACCTGGCCCTGTACCTCGAGGACGCCGACGCCCGGGCCGCCGTCTACGCGCGCTTCCCGCGGCTCGCCGAGCGGCGCCGGATCCCGGCGGGAGCCCTCTCGGGCGGGGAGCAGCAGATGCTGGCCCTGGCGCCGCTGCTCCAGCGGCCGCCCGCCGTGCTGATCGCCGACGAGCCCTCGCTCGGGCTCGCCCCGCGCGTGGTGGAGGAGGTGTACGCGCTGCTCACCGAGCTCCGTGACGCCGGGACGGCGCTGCTCCTGGTGGAGGAGAAGGCGGCCGAGATCCTCGGGATCGCCGACACCGTGGCCTACCTCTCCCAGGGCCGGGTCTCCTGGTGCGGCCCCCGGGACGAGGTGGAGGCGGACCGGCTCACCGAGGCCTACCTGGGGATGGCGACATGAGCGAGGGCGGGTACGTGCTGGAGGCCCGCGGGGTCGGCGTGCGCTTCGGCGGCGTTCGGGCGCTCACCGGGGTGGATCTCGGGGTCCGCGCGGGCGAGGTGTGCGGGCTGATCGGGCCGAACGGCGCCGGGAAGACCACGCTGTTCGACGTGCTGTCCGGGATCCGCCGCCCCGACCAGGGGCGGATGCTGCTGGACGGGGCGGACGTCACGCGCCGCTCCCCCGTCTGGCGGGCCCGGCACGGGATACGCCGGACCTTCCAGCGGCAGCAGTTGTTCGGGCAGCTCAGCGTGGCCGACAACGTGCTGGTGGCGCAGGAGTGGCGGGGCGGCGGGGGCGGACCGGCCGCCGATCTCCTCGCCCTGCCGGGCCGGCGCGCCCGGGAGCGCGAGCGCCGGGCCCGCGGCGAGCGGGTGCTGGCCGACTGCGGGATCGGGGCGCTCGGAGCCTCGTACGCCGGCGGGCTGCCCGTCGGGCAGGCCCGGATGGTGGAGCTGGCCCGTGCGGTGGCCGATCCGCCGCGGGTGCTGCTGCTGGACGAGCCCGCGTCGGGCATGTCCGCGCCCGAGCGGGACCGGCTCGCGGAGGTCGTGCGGCGGCTGGCGGATCGGGAGGGCTGCGCGGTGCTGCTGGTCGAGCACGACGTGGCGTTCGTGATGGAGCTGTGCGCGCGGGTCGTCGTACTGGACCTCGGGACGGTGCTGGCCGAGGGCACCGCGGCCGAGGTGCGGGCGAATCCGCTGGTCCGGGAGGCGTACCTCGGGACCGCGTGAGGGCCGCGCACGGAGCGGATGGCGGGAATACGTCGTACGAGAGGCCGGTTGTCGCCCCTCGTACGACGCCTTTCGGCCACCGCGCCTACGCACCGACGACGTGAGGGAACGACCAGACGTGAACCAGGTCCCCGCCATCAAGCTCAACAACGGCACGCTCATGCCCCAGCTCGGCTACGGCGTCTGGCAGGTGCCGGACGCGGAGGCGGAGCGCGCCGTCGGGGCCGCCCTGGAGGCCGGATACCGCAGCATCGACACGGCCGCCATCTACCGCAACGAGGCGGGCACCGGCAAGGCCGTCGCCGCTTCCGGCCTGGCGCGCGAGGAGCTGTTCGTCACCACCAAGCTGTGGAACGGCCCGAAGCAGAAGTGGGGCCGGGACCAGGTGCTGCGCGCCTTCGACGACTCCCTGGCCAAGCTGCGCCTCGACCACGTCGACCTGTACCTGATCCACTGGCCGCGTCCGATGCGCGACGACTTCGTCGCCATCTGGAAGACCTTCGAGGAGATCGCGGCGAGCGGGCGCGCCAAGGCGGTCGGCGTGTCGAACTTCCGCCCGGCCGACCTGGCGCGGATCGCCGCCGAGAGCGAGCTGGTCCCGGCCGTGAACCAGGTCGAGCTGCACCCGCTCTTCCCGCAGGCCGAGCTGCGCGCCGTGCACGCCGAGCGTGGGATCGCCACCGAGGCCTGGTCCCCGCTGGGCCAGGGCAAGGAGTTGCTGACGCTCCCGGCCGTGACCGCGATAGCCGCCGCGTACGGACGCAGCGCCGCGCAGGTGGTGCTGCGCTGGCACCTGCAGCACGGGAACGTCGTGATCCCGAAGTCGGTGACCCCCGCGCGCATCCGGGAGAACCTGGACGTGTTCGGCTTCGAGCTGTCGGCCGCCGACATGGCCGCGCTGGACGCCCTGGGCGCGGGCGCGGCGGGCCGCCGGATCGGTCCGGACCCGGCCGAGTTCGACGTGTGACCGGTCCGGATCCGGACGTCCCGCCCCGCCTCGCCCCGTCCCGCGGGTCAGACGCGTACGAAGCTCCGTATGCGGTACGTCGGCTCCGCGCGCGGGACGTCCTGGTCCGGCAGCAGCTCCAGCCGGGCCGCCAGTTCCCGCGCGGTGATGCCGCGCGGGACGATGCGGGAGGCGTACCGGCCCGCGAGCAGGGCCTCGGCGGAGCCGCGCGGGGTGCGGCCCTGGCCGTGGCCGGTGAAGCGGGCCTCGCCGACGGCGAGGAGTCCCGCCCGGGCCGCGTAGGCCTCGACCTCCCCGGAGGCGTCCGAGGGGGTCGGGGTCAGGTGCGCGGCGAAGACGGCGTCGATGTCGCTGCCGACGTCGTGCGCCGAGTCCTTGTCGACCGTGGCGAGGAGCACCCCGCCGGGTCGCAGCACCCGGGCCGCCTCGGCGATCACCGCCGGCACCAGGCCCGGCTCGCGCAGCAGGTGCAGCAGCCACACCGCGCTCACCGCGTCCAGTGATCGCGACCGGACCGGCAGCCGGGCCGCGTCGGCGAGGATCACCGGGACGCCGCGCCGCACGGCCGTCGCGGCCATGCCGTGGGAGGCGTCGGCGCCCAGCACGCGCAGGGCGGGGCGCTTCAGTCGGCTGGTGACGATGCCGGTGCCGCAGCCGAGGTCGAGCAGGGTCTGCGCGTCCGCGGGAAGCAGCTCGAGGACGGCGGCGCCCGCCGCCTCGGCACGCGGGACTCCGCCGCGGGTGGCGTCGTAGGCCTCGGCCTCGGCGTCGTAGTCGAGCAGGGATCTCACGGACGGTATGTGCGTGGTCATCGGCCTAGCTCGCGCCGTGGGCCGGGGCGAGGGCCTCGACACGTTCGGCGAGGGCGAAGTCGGACTCCGTCACCACATCGCCGGCGTCGTGGCTGTTCACGGAGAGCCGGACCGTGTTGTACCCGAGGGTCAGGTCGGAGTGGTGGTTCAACTCGTCCTGCACCGAAGCGATATGGGCGACGAGGGCGCTCGCGGCGAAGTGCGTGCCCACCCGGTAGGTGCGGAAGATCCGGTCGTCCTCGAAGGCCCAGCCGGGGAGCTCCCGCAACCGGTCCTCGATCTCCTTCTGTGACAGCGGCTCACTCGGCATGCACCGGCTCCTTTTCCCCGTGACGTGTAGTCAAGGTTCCCACAGTGCACGGCGGACCAATCCTTTCGCGCCATAGTGCGCTCGGGTACTTCTACGCCTTCCAGGTCCGTCGAGCCCCCCATATGCTCCTGCGCCGAACGGACTGTTACCAGCGGTAACGAGGGGGCATTCGCCATGGCGGGCACAGGAAGTTCCAGGCGTACGTTCATCGCGGGCGCGGGCGCGGCGGCTCCCGCCGGGGCGGTCCCGGCCGGGGCCTGAGCCGCGCCCGC
>NZ_JBGBPT010000108.1:0-27402 GCF_041106355.1 Streptomyces sp. BF23-19
CCAGGTCAGGGCGGTGCCGTGGTCGGTGGGGCCGGAGTGGGGCGCGGCGGGTGCGTGCGGGTCGGCGGGGCCGCGGACCAGGCGGCCGGCGCGGCCGCCGCTGATGGCGTCGAGGGAGGCCAGTTCACGGGCCGCCCCCTGCGGTGCGTCGGGGGCGGCGGGCATCTCCGCGACGAGGCCGAGGCGGTAGGTGCGCGGGGCGAGGTGGGCGAGGACGACGACGGGGTCCAGGGCGGGGTCGGTGCGGTCGGCTCCGTGTTCGACGACGAGGGCGTCGATCCCGGCGAGTTCGGCGTCCAGGACCGCCCGGGTGAACAGGCCCGGCCACGGCTCGGGGGCCCGGGGGTCGTGTACGGCGGGCAGCGCGGCGAACAGCAGGGGGCCGGGCGGTCTCTTCGGGTCAGACATGGAGGGCTCCGGTGGGCGTGGTGCGCGAGGGCAGGCCGAGGTTGCCGCGCAGCGTCGAGGAGGCGTAGTCGTTGGGGAACAGGCCGCGCCGCCAGAGTTCGGGGACGACCTGGTCGACGAAGTCGACGAGCGGTGCGGGCAGGGCGGGGAAGGACAGGACGAAGCCGTCGCAGGCGCGGCGTTCGAAGCGTTCCTCCATGTGGTCGGCGAGCTGCGCGGGGGTGCCGGTGAGGACGTCGCCCCGGTGGCGGGCCGGGACCCGGCCGGCGGGGCGGGTGGTGACCTGGGGGGTGAGTTCGCTCCAGATCAGCAGGTCGTCGGGGAGGCGGCCGTGGGAGGCGGCCTCGGTCTTGAGGTCGCCGTAGCGGGCCCGGGCCTCGTCGAGGGGGTGGCGGCCGGTCAGGACGACGTCGGCGTGGCGGGCCGCCAGGGAGCGTTCGGCGGGGGTGGTGGCCGTGTGGAAGAGGACGGGCCGGCCCTGCGGGAGGGGCGGTGGCGCGGCGGGCAGGTGGCGGTTCGCGGCGTCCCAGAGGGTGTGGAGGGTGTCGATGAGTTCGCCGGTGTGCTTGCAGCGCAGCGCGTCCTCCTCGGGTTCCTCGTGGCCGGGGTGGGCGGGGGTGTGGGGCTGCCAGCCCGTCCGGCCGGCGGAGAGCACGTCCAGTGCGGCGAGCCGGTGGGCGAGGGTGTCGGCGTGGGCGGCGGTGGCCGTGGTGGTGACGGCGATGCCGAGCCGGTCGGTGGCGCCGGCGAGGGCGGCGAGGAGGGTGGTGGCTTCGAGGGCGGGCGGACCGCCACGACGCCCGGTGGGGCCGGTGGGGCCGGTGGGGTGGAGGAGTTCGGGGACGAGCAGGGCGTCCAGGCGTCCGCGTTCCAGTTCCGTGGCGAGGAACTCGTGGAAGGGGTAGGCGTGGGGGTCCGGCGGTGCGGGCGGGTGGGGCGGGCCGGTGGGCCGTTCCTCCGTCCCGTTCAGCCGTACCCCGAGGGTCAGTCGTGCGGTGGTGGTTGCGGGCATGGTTCTCCCCCGTTGTGGCGTGGTGTTCGTCGGGTGGCCGGGTGTGGTGGTCAGCGTGCGCCGAGGAGGCGGACGACGCGTTCCAGTCCGGCGATGTCCCGGGCGCCGCGGGCGTAGGTGGAGACGGCCAGGGGGGCGGGGAAGCGGCGGCGGGTGACCGCGTGCGGGACGGTGAACTCCCTGAGTCCGTCGGCTCCGTGGATCCGGCCGAAGCCGGAGGCGCCGACGCCGCCGAACGGCAGGGAGGGGACGCCGGGGAAGGCCATCACGTCGTTGACGCTGACCATCCCGGAGCGGATGGAGCGGGCGAGGGCGGTGGTGCCCCGGCGGGCGAAGAGGGCCGCGCCGAGTCCGTAGGGTGAGTCGTTGGCCCGGCGTACGCCTTCGGCGGCGTCGCGGACGCGGTTGACGACCAGGACGGGGCCGAAGGTCTCCTCGCGGAGGGCGGCGGAGTCCTCGGGGACGTCGGCGAGGACGATGGGGCCCAGGACGTAGGGCGGTCGGATGGAGTCGGGGCCGCCGACGAGGGCGCGGCCGCCGCGGTCGAGGGCGTCCTGGACGTGGCGGCGGATGATGTCGAGCTGGCCGGGCATGGTGATCGGGCCGAAGTCCTGGCGGGCGTGGATCTGTCGGGCCCGGTGCGTCAGCCGGGTCAGGAAGCGTTCGTGGACGGCTTCGGCGACGTAGACCCGTTCGATGCCCGTGCAGGACTGGCCGGCGTTGGCGCAGCCGCCCCACAGGGCGGCTTCGACGGCGGCCTCGACGTCGGCGTCGGCGGCGACGACGAGGGCGTCCTTGCCGCCGAGTTCCAGGAGCACGGGGGTGACGGAGGGGGCGCAGGCCGCCAGGACGCGTGCTCCGGTGGCGCGGGAGCCGGTGAAGGCGATCTTGTCGACGCCCGAGGCGCACAGGGCCGCGCCGGTGGGGCCGGCTCCGGTGGTGAGTTGGAGGACGGGGTGTTCGGGGACGGCTTCGGCGAAGGTGTCGGTGAGCCATTTCCCGCAGGCGGGGGTGTGTTCGCTGGGTTTGAAGACGACGGCGTTGCCGGCGGCGAGGGCGTAGGCGAGGGAGCCGATCGGGGTGAACACGGGGTAGTTCCAGGGGCCGATGACGCCGATCACGCCGTACGGCTTGTACTCCAGGGTGCTGGCCTGGTTGAGCATGAGGAGCCCGGAGGGCATCTTCCTGCGGCGAAGGACGCGGTGGGCGTTGCGGGCGGCCCAGTCGACGTGGGCGAGGGTGACGGAGAGTTCGATGACGGCGTCCGCGCGGACCTTGCCGTTCTCGCGGCCGAGGAGGTCGATGATCTCGGCCCGGCGGCGGGTCATGACGCGTTTCCAGGCCAGCAGGCGGGTGCGGCGGCCGTCGTGGCCGAGGGCGTCCCACCAGCGGGCGGCGTCGCGGGCGCGGTCGGTCTTGTGGCGGACGGTCGCCTCGTCGTCGGTGGGGAAGGTGGCGACGACCCGGTCGTCGACCGGGTCGCGGGAGGTGAACCCGGTTGCTTCGAGGTCGGTGCGGGCGGTGGGCATCGGGTTCTCCTTCACGGCGCGGCGGTGGGGCGGACGGTGGGGTGGTGCCCGTGGCGGCGGGTCACGGGGTGTGTCCCGGGCGGGCGGTGGCGCCCTGGACGAGGACGGCGGTGTCGGGGTGGGCGGCGGCGCGGGCGACGTGGCCGCCGAGCGAGGCTCCCGCGACCAGGGGCGGGCGGCCGGTGGCCAGGGCGGCCTCCTGGACGGCCTCCTCGACCCGGGCGACCGCTTCCTCCAGGCGCAAGGGGCGCTCCCGGCGGGTTCGGTGTCCGGGCAGGTCGGGGGCGGTGACGCGGTCGCGGGGGGTCGGTCGGCGGGTGTGGGGGTCCCGCGTCCGGGCGCAGACCCTGATGCCGTGGACGAGGACCGGGGGTGAGCCGTCGGCGGGTCCCGCGGTCCGGATGCCGGGCCGGCCGGCGGCGGGTGTCGGTCCCGTCGTCGGGTCCGGCGTGCGGTCAGCACACATGTCTCCCCCTGGCAGGTGCGGTGCCGGCGGCCACGGACGACAGCCGGAATTCAACGCAACGTTGCGTTGCAGACTAGCGTCGAGGGCCAGCAAAATGCAACACCACGTTGCGTTGCAGTAGGCTGGGTGTCCACTCGGACGAAGGGCGGTACGCGGTGACGCGGATGCAAGACGGAGAGAGCGGCGGGCCGCGGCGCAGGGCGGAGATCTTCTCGGCCACCCTGGACATGCTGGGCAGCGTGGGCTTCGACTCCCTGACCATCGAGGGGGTGGCCCAGCGTTCGGGGGTCAACAAGACGACGATCTACCGCTGGTGGTCCTCGAAGTCGGAGCTGCTGCGCGACGCGCTGCTGCACTCGCACATCCTGCGGTTCGAGCTCGCCGACACCGGCAGCCTGCGCGGTGACCTGACGGCGCTGGCCGAGCAGGTCCAGAGCCTGCTGGACGACGAGCACCGGCGCACGATCGTCGAGGCGGCGCTGGTGGGCGCGGTGCGCCACCAGGCGATGCGGGACCTGGTGGTCTCCTTCCTCGACGACCGCTTCGGCCGGCACCGGCCCGTCTTCGAGCGTGCGGTGGCCCGGGGCGACCTGCCCGCCGACGCCGATCCGGCGCCGCTGGTGGACGCGATGGCGGGCGCCCTGTGGATGCGGGTCCTGGTGCGCCGGGGCGAGGTCGCCGGCACCTACACCCGCGACCTCGTCGGCATCCTGATGGACGGGGTCACCCGCGCCGCGGAGCGTTCCGGCGCACCTGGTCGGTGACCTGGCGCAGGTGGGCCAGGACCTCGATGTACGAGCGGGTCGCGGAGACCTCGTGGTAGGGCAGGCCCGCCGCGGCGCAGTGGGCCATCGTCAGGGGCCGGCACCTGCGCAGGTTCGGCCGCGGCACGGTGGGGAAGAGGTGGTGCTCGATCTGGTAGTTGAGGCCGCCGAAGAGGAAGTCGTGCAGTCGTGAGCTGCGGATGTTGCGGGAGGTGAGCACCTGGCGGCTCAGCCAGTCGGGCTCGGTGTCGCCTTCGCGCACCGGCATCCCCTTGTGGTTGGGGGCGAAGACGCAGCCCAGGTACACGCCGAACAGACCCTGGTGGACCGCGACGAAGACGAGGGCGCGGATCGGGTCGAGCACGCACAGGACGGCCGTGGTGTAGAGGACGGCGTGCAGCGCGAGGAGGAGGGACTCGGTGCGGGGGTGGCGGACGATCCCCCGGCGGATGGCGATCACCGATCCGACGCGCAGTCCGACGGCCTCCAGGTTGAGCAGCGGGAAGAAGAGCGGTGCCTGGTGGCGGATGACGAGGGCCCGCAGTCGGGAGACGCCCTCGGCCTGGCGCGGTGAGAAGGCCACGACGCGGCGCAGGATGTCGGGGTCGTGGTCCAGGTGGTTGGGGTGGTTGTGGTGGCGGGTGTGGTGGCTCATCCACCAGCCGTAGCTGAAGCCCAGCAGGAGGTTGCCGTGGACGAGGCCGAGGGCGGTCATCGCCCTGCGGTCGCGGGTGACCTGGGCGTGGCCCACGTCGTGGCCCAGGAGGCCGGTCTGGCCGTAGGCGAAGGCCAGGAGCACGGCGGCGGCCACCTGCCACCAGGAGTCGCCGAGCCGTCCGAACAGGGCCCAGGCCGCCGCCAACAGGGCGGTGTTGGCGGCGAACTTGAGGGTGTAGTAGCCGGTGCGGGGGCGGAGCAGGCCCGCTTCGCGCACCGCCGCCTGCAGGGGGGCGAAGGAGACGTGGGCAGGTGCCGTCGTCATGGCTGTCCCTTTCTGGGGAGGGTCATCGCTCCACGGCGCGCCTGAGCCGTCGGAGGGTGGTGCGCATTCCGGCGCGGTTGAGTTCGGCCCGGCCGCGTGCGGGTGTTCCGGTGAAGAGGAGGCCGAGGAGTTCGGTGAGGCGGGCCCCGCGGCCGGTGCGCAGGTCCTGCCAGGACTCGGTGACGTGGACGCCGCCGTCGCCGGGGGTGAAGCGGTAGCTCCAGCGGGCCACGGGGAGGCCGAACGTGCTCACCTCGAAGGTGAAGCGTTCCGGTGCCTCGGCGTGCACGACGCGGCACCAAGTGAACCAGACGAACGGCCCTTTGCGGTTGAGTCCGACAAAGCTCCGGCCGGCGGTCAGGGGGCCGCGCGGCCCGAGGACGGCCCGGCATTCGGGACTGTACCGGGCCATCACGCGGACGTCGGCGACGGCATCGTACAAATCCGTCCGGGCGGCTTTGACGAAGAGGCTTTCCTCGACCTGCATCTGACGCTGCATCATGCTCCCTTTTGTTTCCGTTCGGAACATCCGGGAGTATGCGGCACGGAGGTGAAGCTAGGCGCTCGGCAATCGTCGGGGCAACAGATTTTCGGCCAAGGGCGGGGTTCTGGCCAACCCCTCGGTCGTTCAATCCCGCCCCAAACTCGGCTGCTTGACGAGATCGCGCCGCACCCCTACGGTAGAACGAGTCGGCTCGTTCCGACCGAGGGGAGGGGAACCCTCGCGAGCTGCGGCAAGAGGTCGCGGCACACATCACACCCAGCCTTCCTCCGCCGGCGCGCACGCATCGGCGGACTGCGACCCGGGCGGGTATTCCATGGGGGAAACATGAGCAAGGCCGTATCCGCGATCGCCGGTGCGATCTGCGACGTAGCATCCACTCTTCGCCTCATCTGGCATTCCTGGGAACACTGATGTCCCGGCCCCGCGAAATCTTCGCGGAGGCGCAGCACACGAACACCGACTCCTCCCCCGGCACCCTTTGCATGCCGAATGAATGGGAGTTGACCACCATGTCCAGAATTCTTGGTCTGGTGATTCGGGAAGTCGAGCTCCGCATACCGCGCGTCAGCACCTCCATGTCACTTTCCAAGGCATCAGAAGGATGAATTGTGAGCGTCATCGAAAAGTGCACCTCGTACACCCGGGCACGTGAGGCGAAGGCCGCCGGCCTCTATCCCTATTTCCTGAACTTCGACGGCCGTGACGCCGGCTCCGCCCGTATGGCGGACGGCCGTGAGGTGGTCATGTGCGGTTCCAACGACTACCTGGGGCTGTCCACCGACCCGCGGGTCGTCGAGGCCGCCGCCCGGGCGGCGCACCGCCACGGCGCCGGCTGCACGGGATCGCGGTTCCTCAACGGCAACCTGGAACTGCACGACCAGCTCGAGCGTGAGCTCGCCCAGTTCTTCGGCAAGCCCGCCGCCCTCGTCCTGACCACCGGTTACCAGGCCAACCTCGGCGCGATCGCCGGGCTGTGCGGTCCCGGCGACATCGTCTTCCTGGACAAGGAGGCCCACGCCTCGCTCATCGACGCGGCGCGCCTGAGCCGGGCCAGGATCCAGTGGTTCGCGCACAACGACGCGGCGGACCTGGAGACCAAACTGGCCCGCGTCGCGGGCGGCGCCGACTGCATGGTCGTCGTCGACGGCGTCTACAGCATGGAGGGCGACCTGTGCCCGCTGCCCGAACTGGTGGACGTCTGCGAGAAGTACGGGGCCACCCTGCTGGTGGACGACGCGCACGGCGGCGGCGTCCTGGACAAGGGTCGCGGCACCGCCTCGCACTTCGCTCTCACCGACCGTGTCCCGCTGATCACCCTGACCTTCTCCAAGGCGTTCGGTTCGATCGGCGGCGCGGTTCTCGGCGACGAGGAAGTGATCGACTTCCTGCGCCACAACGCGCGCAGTCTGATGTTCTCCGCGAGCGCCAGTCCCTCCAACACGGCCGCCGCCCTGGAATCCCTGCGCATTCTGCAGAACGAGCCCTGGCGGTGCAGCACCGTCGCCGACAACGCCGATTTCATGCGGCGTGAACTGACGGAACTGGGCTACGAGGTCGGCGACAGCCGGACCCCGATCGTGCCCGTCGCGACGGGCGACGACATCAGCACCCTGCTCGCCTGGAATCTCCTCATCGAGCAGGGCGTGTACGTCAACGCCGTGCTGCCGCCCGCGGCGTCCCCCCGGCTGCGCACCAGCTACACCGCCGTCCAGACCGAGGAGCAGCTGGCGCGGGCGGTCGAGGGGTTCCGTGCGGTCCGCGACCGGATCCTGCGCGTCCCCGTCGGCGCGTGAACCGCCCCGTCCGTCCCTTCGACCGGAGCCGCCCGATGCCCACCGCACTTGTCACAGGAGCCACCGCCGGTCTCGGCAGGGCCTTCACCCGGGCCCTGGCGGAGCGGGGCCACGACCTCGTTCTCGTGGCGCGTTCGGAACGCGACCTGAAGGAGCACGCCGACCTCCTGCACGCCGGGCACGGTGTGCGGACCGAGGTGCTGGTCGCCGACCTCACCACCGACGAGGGCTGCGCGCTGGTCACCGCGCGGCTGGCGGCCGAACCGGCCGTGGACCTGCTCGTCAACAACGCCGGCATCGGCTACGAGAACGCCTTCGGGCAGACCGGCATCCACGCCGAGGAACGGCTGTTGGACCTCAACGTGCGGGCCGTCCTGCGGCTCACCGACGCCGCGCTGAAGGAGATGACCCGGCGGCGCTCGGGGGCCGTCGTCAACGTCGCCAGCGTCGCGGGCCTGGGCCCCGCCTGGCTGAGCTCGACGTATCCCGCCAGCAAGGCGTGGATCATCGGGTTCACCGAATCGCTGGCCGCCTCGCACCAGGTGCGCGCGGCCGGCGTGCGGATGCTGGCCCTTCTGCCCGGCTACACCCGGACCGAGTTCCACCAGCGGGCCGGCATCCCGACCACCTTCCCGCCGCCGTGGCTGTGGCTGAACGCCGACGACGTCGTGCGCACGGCCCTGCGCGACCTGGACCGGGGCAAGGTCCTCAGCATCCCGAGCCTGCGCTACAAGACCGCCGCCTGGGGACTGCGTCACCTGCCGCGCTCCCTGTCCCGGCGGTTCGCCTGGGACCTCAGCAGACCAGGCCACTGAACCGAGCAGAGAAGACTTCCATGGGGGAATCACAATGACGGGTCCGGCGATATCACCGGCCACGGCACCACAGCTCAAACTCTTCACCCACCAGCAGCTCTTCCCGGCGGACGCCTCCTACAACCTGAGCGGCCTCTACCGGGTCACCGGCGAGGTCGACGTCCCGCGGCTGCGCCTGGCACTGGGCCGCCTCGCCCGCGGCATCCGCGCCCTCAACACCCGCTTCGAGGCCCGCGACGGCGCCGTGCACGCGGTCCACCACGAGCCCGAGGACGACCTCGACACCCTCGTCCCCTTCACGGCCTCGACGGGCGGCGCCCGCGACCTCCTCGCCCACGACCTCGCGGCCAGGAGCGACACCCCGATCCCGCCGGACGCCCGCCAGTACGACTTCCGCGTCCACCGCGACGACGAAGGGGTCCACGTCACCCTCCTGTTCTCCCACCTGGTCCAGGACGGCTACAGCTTCTTCAACTTCGTCGCCGAACTGGAGCGCCTGTACGCCGACCCGGCCGCGGAGCTCTCCCCCGCGGCCCAGGACGACCCGGCGACCCTGGTCCGGGCCGCGGCCCCCGGCCCCGACACCCTGGAGTACTTCGCCGCCCGCCTCGGCCGCCTCACCACCCTGGGCGACGACCGCCTCCAGGGCCGGCGCACCTCCACCGGGGCGCTCCTGGGCGAGGAACGCAGCCTGGAGATCGATCCGGAGCTGGGCGAACTGATCCGCTCACGCACCCGGGAGCTGGGCTGCACCCCGTTCGCGTTCTTCCTCGCCGCCTACCTCGTCACCTACGCCCGGGTCACCGGCGGCCGCGAGCTGGTCACCGGCGTCCCGCTGGCCAACCGGCGCGGCCTGCGCCAGCGCCAGGCCTTCGGCTACTTCGTCAACACCCTCCCGCTGGTGGTCGACCTCACCGAACACGCCACCTTCCAGGAACTGTGCCGGGCCGTGCAGTCGGCCAGCGTCGGCATGCTGCGCCACCAGGGCTTCGACCTGGGCGCCCACGCCCGACGCGTCGCCCCCGGCCTGGCCGGCGGCCTGCTCGCCCCCGACAACACCTTCACCTACTACAAGGAGCCGCTGCGCTTCCGGCTGGCCGGCTGCACCGTCGAGTCCGTGCCGCTGCCGCGCCGCCTGGTCAAGTACCCGCTCTCCATGAACGTCGAGGACTCCGGCACCGCCTTCGTCCTCAACGCCGAATGCAGCGACGAGCAGTGGCGCACCGACCCGATCGGCGTGATGCGCAACGTCCTGACCCTGGTGGCACAGGACCCCGAGCGGCGCATCGAGGACATCCCGGCCCTGACGGCCGACGCGGAACGTGAACTGCGCGCCCTGGTCAACCCGGACACCGACCGGCCCCCCTTCGAGGTGCCGCCGTCGCTGGCCGCCTGGTTCGAACGCACCGCGCGGGCCGAACCCGACCGCGTCGCGGTGTCCGACGGTGCCCGGCGGATCACCTACGCCGAGCTGGACGCCCGGGCCCGGCAGGTCGCGCGGCGCCTGACGGCCGCCACACCCGCCACCCACGTCGGGATCGCCATGCGCCGCGGGATCGACCTGATCACCGTCGTCCTGGGCACGCTCAAGGCACGCAAGGCGTATGTGCCGCTCGACCCGAACTCGCCGGTGTCGCGCATCACCTCGATCCTGGAGAGCTTCCCGGACGGGCTGCCCGTCGTGGTCGACGACGCGGTGCGACGGCCCGCGCCCCCCGGACACCTCCTGGACGCCGCCGCGCTCCTGGCCCCGCAGGCGGACGCGCCGGACGCGCCGGCGGGGGACGCGGCGGCGGGGGGCGGCGACGATCCCGACGCGTGCGCGTACGTCATCTTCACCTCCGGCTCCACCGGCCGCCCCAAGGGCGTGCAGGTGACCCACCGCAACGTGATGCGCCTGATGCGCTCCTGCGAGGACCTGTTCGGGTTCGGGCCGCACGACACCTGGAGCCTGTTCCACTCCTACGCCTTCGACTTCTCCGTCTGGGAGATCTTCGGGGCGCTGCTGTACGGGGGCCGGCTGGCGATCGTCGGGGAGGACTGCGCCAAGTCCCCCGACCAGTTCCGGGAGTTCCTGATCCGCGAACGGGTCACGGTGCTCAACCAGACCCCGTCGGCGTTCGGGCAGCTGACGAAGGTCCTGGGCCCCGGCGACGGGGAACGACTGGCCGTGCGCCGCGTGGTGTTCGGCGGCGAGTCCCTGCGCTACGCCTCGCTGGGCGCCTGGTACGAGGTGATGGGCGAGCGGGCCCGCCTGGTGAACATGTACGGCATCACGGAGACGACGGTGCACGTCACCTTCCATCCGATCACCGCGGCCGACGCCCGCACCGAGACCCGGTCGGCGATCGGGCGGCCGCTGGCGGACCTGACGGTCACCGTCGTCGACACGGACGGCAACGTGTGCCCGCCCGGTGTGCCCGGCGAGATGCTCGTCGGCGGCGCGGGCGTGACGCCCGGCTACCTGGGCATGCCCGAACTCACCGCCGAACGGTTCCCGGTCCTGGGCGGGGAGCGTTTCTACCGCAGCGGGGACCTGGGAGTGGTGCGACCCGACGGGACGCTGGTCCACCTCGGGCGGATCGACACCCAGGTGCAACTGCGCGGCTTCCGCATCGAACTCGGGGAGATCGAGACGGCCCTGCTGCAGGTCGACGGTGTCCACGAGTGCACCGTGCGGCTCGACGAACGCGACGCGGAGCATCCGCAACTGGTCGCGTTCGCCGCCGGCACGGCACTGCCGGAGACCGGCGAGATCCGCCGGACGCTGCGCGAACGGCTGCCCGCCTACATGGTGCCCGCCCGGATCGTACGCACCGCCGCCCTCCCGCTGACCATCAACGGGAAGGTCGACGGCGCGGCGCTGCCCTGGCCGCGGGTGTCCGGGACGGGCGAGGAGCCGGCCGCGGGCACCGCCGGCGGCGGGACGGGCACCGAGGAGGCGGTGGGGGCCGTGTGGACGCGGGTGCTGCCCGGGGTCGGGTTCGGCCCCCAGGACAACTTCTTCGACATCGGCGGGTCCTCGATGCACGTCGTCGAGGTGCACCGGCTGCTGCAGGAACACCTGGCCGTACCCGGCCTGGAAATGATCGAGCTCTACACCCACACCACAGTGCGCCGCCTCGCGGCCCACATCGACGCCGTACGGGGGGCATCGGATGAATGAGACCACAGGGTCCGTGCACGGATCGGCCGGCGAGGCGGTGGCCGTCGTCGGGATGGCCGGCCGGTTCCCGGGCGCGGCCGGGACGCAGGAGTTCTGGCGGGGGCTGGTGGACGGCGTGGAGTCCGTCCGCGCGTTCTCCGACACCGAACTGGCCCGGGCGGGTGTCTCCCCGCAGGGGATCGCCTCCCCCACCCGGGTCCCGCGCGGCGCCGACCTCGCGGACGCGGACCTCTTCGACGCCGGTTTCTTCGGTGTCACCCAGCGCGACGCCCGGCTGATGGACCCGCAGCACCGGGTGTTCCTGACCTGCGCCTGGCAGGCCCTGGAGGACGCGGGACTGGCCCCGCACGCCGCGGGCGGCCCCGTGGGCGTCTTCGCGAGCACCAGCCTGAGCACCTACCTCCTGGCGAACGTGCTGCGCTCGAGCGAGTACGCGGACGCGGCCCTGTCCTACCCGGTGCTGCTCGGCAACGACAAGGACTTCCTGGCCACCCGCGTCTCCTACAAACTCGATCTGCGCGGGCCCAGCATGAGCGTGCAGAGCGCCTGCTCGAGCTCGCTGACCGCCGTGCACCTGGCCTGCCGGGCGCTGGCGCGCGGTGAGGTACGGGCCGCGCTCGCGGGCGGGGTGAGCATCACCTTCCCGCAGACCTCGGGGTACGAGTACCAGGAGGGCGGGATCCTCTCCCGCGACGGCCACTGCCGCGTCTTCGACGCCGGGTCGGCGGGCACCGTCAAGGGCAACGGCTGCGGTGTGGTGGTCCTCAAGCGGCTCGCCGACGCCCTGGCGGACGGCGACCGGATCTACGCCGTCGTGCGGGGCACCGCCGTCAACAACGACGGCTCCGACAAGATCGGTTTCACCGCCCCCGGCCCGCAGGGCCAGCAGGCGGTCATCCGGGCGGCCCTCCAGGCGTCCGGGATCCCGGCCTCGGACATCGGCTACATCGAGACCCACGGCACCGGCACCGCCGTCGGCGACCCCCTCGAACTGCACGCGCTGAGCGCCGCCTACCGGGCCGCCGGCGGGCCCGCCCCCGACTGCCTGATCGGCAGCGTCAAGGCCAACGTCGGGCACCTGGACGCGGCGGCCGGGGTGACCGGCCTGATCAAGGCGGCACTCGCGCTGTACCACCAGACGGTCCCCCGGCAGATCAACTACAGCACACCCAACCCGCAACTACGCCTGGACCGGCAGCCGTTCGACGTCCCGACCGAGTCCCTCCCGTATCCCCGCGCCACCCCTCTGCGCGCGGCCGCGGTCAGCTCCTTCGGGCTCGGCGGCACCAACGCGCACGCCGTCCTGGAAGCCCCGCCCGCCCCCACCGTCCCGGCCGCGACGACCGCGACGACCGGTGGGGGGCGGGAGGTGCGCTACCCGGTCGTCCTGTCGGCCCGCGACACCGCGGCGCTCGCCGAGACGGCCAGGGCGCTGCGCGTCCTGGTGGACGGTGCGACGCCGCCGGCCGTCCGGGACATCGCCTACACCCTGTCCACGGGCCGGGCCCTGCTCCCCGTACGCCACGTGTTCGAGGCGGCGACCCTGGCGGAGTTGCGTGCCGGGCTGGACGCGGCGGCGGCCGGGGAGCTGTCGGTGGCCGCGCCGCCCGACGGGGGCTGGGCGCACGGTCCGGCCCTGAAGGTCGCCCTGCCGGGGCACCCGTTGCGGCCCGAACGCCACTGGATCGAACCCGACACCCCGACCGCCACCGACGCCGCGCCCCCTGCCCCCTCCCCTTCCGTCTCCCCCACGGTCACGGTCACGGTCGCGGTCGCGTCCGTGGTGGGGGGTGAGGTGGAGGACGGTGTCCTGGAGGGTGTCCTGAAGGTCCTGGAGGAGGGCCTGGGCATCGACGCGATCGCCCCGGACGACGACTTCTACGACCTGGGCGGGGACTCCCTGCTCGCCGTGGAACTGGTCACCGCCCTGCGCACCCTGTTCGGGATCGACCTGGACCTCGACGAGTTCGCCCGGCTGCGGACGCCCGACGCGATGGCCGACCACGTCCGCGCGGCCCGCGCGGGCACCGGCGCCGCGGGCGGCGGGGTGCGGGCCGTCCGTGACGGCCGGGGCACACCCGTCTACCTGGTGCCGCCCGCCGGCGGCACGAACTTCCTGTACCACCGGCTGGCCGACCGGACCCCCGCGGGCCCGGCGCTGCGCGCGCTGTCCTTCCCCTCCGAGGAGGCCGGCCGGCCGGGCACCCTGCGCGAGCTCGCGGCCCTGTACGTCGGACGGATCCGCGAGGAGCAGCCGGCGGGCCCGTACCGGCTGGGCGGGTACTCCTTCGGCGGGAACGTGGCGTTCGAGATGGCGGTGCAGCTGCAGCGGGCCGGTGAGGAGGTCGAGCAGCTGATCATGCTGGACACCCATGTGCCCGAGACGTACGTGGGCGGCCACCTGGACGCGGAGGGGTTCGAGGCCGCGTTCCCGGTGCTGTTCGAGGCGGCCGCGGTGCGGGGGGTGGACCCGGGGCTGCTGCGGGAGCAGGGCTTCCTGGAGGTGTGGCAGCACAACCACGCCCTGCTGAAGGGCTACTACCCGGACCGGCCGTTCGCGGGGGACGTCACCTTGCTGCAGGCGGAGGAGCCCGAGGGCGACGCGCTGCTGGACGCGTTGCGGATGAACCCGCGCGACAAGTCCGTGTGGGGTGCGCACATCACCGGCCGGCTGCTGGTGGACAAGGTCCCCGGCGACCACTTCTCCATGTTCGACGAGGGCGACCGGATCGCCCGGCTGGGGGCGGCCTTCGGTGCGGCCCTGGCCCCCCACGACCCGGAAGGGGACCCGCGATGCTGAGCTACGGCTCGTACACCGACGGCCAGGAGCAGCCGGGCACCCGCTGGGTGTACACGGTGCGGGCCTCGGCGATGTTGCGTGACTTCATGGGGGCGCTGCGCCTCAAGCGGGGTCTGGAGCGGGGTGTGATCGCCGTGCAGGACGCGCCGGCGGAGGTCATCGGCCGGTGCGCGGTCGCCGATCCGCACGAGGTGGAGGCGGCGCTGCGGGGCGCGGCGCGGGCGGCCGCGCAGTGGTCGGTGGTGCCGTTGGCCACCCGGATGCGGTTCGTGGAGGTCTTCCACGCGTTGGTGCGTGAGAAGCACGACGAGATCGTGGACCTGATGATCGCGGAGGGGCATCCTCGGTCGCTGGCCCGCTGGGAGACCTCGGGTGTGCTGGCCAACACCGCGCCCGAGACGGTGGAGTTCCTCGCCGCGCAGATGGAGCACCGGGTCGTGACGGCCGAGCGTGAGCTGACGGTGCGGCGGGTCGCCGACGGGGTGGTCTGTCTCAATCCGCCGGCGAACGCGACCGTCGCCAACGCCCTGTTGGGGGTGTGGGCGCTCGCGGCGGGCAACGCGCTGGTGGTGCGGGCCCCGCGGAGCGCGCCGCTGGGGGTGATGCACATCCTGCGGGAGTTGATCGCGCCGGCCCTCGAGGCGGTGGGTGCCCCGGCGGGGGTGCTGTCGGTGCTCTGCTCGGACGCTCCCTCCACGCTGGCGGCGTGGCTTCAGAGCCCGTTGGTGGACGACGTCATGTACTTCGGCGGGAGCCGTCAGGGCATCGAGTTCGGTGCGCGGTGCGTGGCGGCCGGCAAGAAGCCGATCCTGGAGCTGGCGGGCAACGACATCTGTGTGGTGTGGCACGACGCGGACCTCGACCTGGCCGCGGACGCGCTCGTCGAGGCGTTCTACGGTTCCGGGCAGATCTGCATGGTCCCCAACTGTGCGGTGGTGCACCCCGACGTCGCGGACGAACTGATCGCGAAGGTGGTGGAGCGGGCCGCACGGATCAGGCCGGGCTATCCGGAGGAGCCGGACGCGTTGCTCTCCCCCGTGCTGCGCACGGACCTGTTCAGGTCGGTGCTGGAGCAGGCGCTGGAGTGCGGGGCGGAACTGGTCGGCGGTGGGCGCAGGCTCGATGTGGAGGGCCGGCCGGACGAGGTGGGCGGGTTGTTCCTGGAACCCACCGTGGTCCGGGTCGACGGCCTCAAGGGTGCCCGCGATCTGGAGGCGGTCCGCCACGAGACGTTCTTCCCGCTGCTGCCGATCGTGGTGCCCGCGCCCGGGGAGGGCGGGGACGCGGGGGATCTCCTCCAGGCGGTGGTGGAGTTCGTCGACACCAACGAGTACGGGCTGCGGAACTCGCTGTGGAGCGGTGACCGTCGGGTGATCGACCGGTTCCTGGCCGGGGTGCGGGGCGGCGGGCTGCTCAAGGTCAACGACTCGCACATCGGGTTCCTGCCGGTGCTTCCCACGCACGGCGGCACCGGTCTGACCGGCGGCCCGGGCGGCGAGGCCAACTACCCGCTGCTGCGGACCTCCCACCTGCAGGGCGTCAGTGTGGCGCGGGGTGTGCGCCCCGCCGACGCCGTGTTCGGCGATCTCACGAAGGGGGCTTCGGCCTGATGCGCGCGATGGACAGTGCACGCGAGGCGTGCGAGAAGTACCTTCCCGGTCTGGCCGGGGAGCTCCAGGGACAGGCCCTGGCCGTTCTGGAGGCGCCCGGCGGGCCCGGCATCGCCGCGTTCCGTGCCTGTGGCGGTCCGGGGCTGCTGATCCCGGGCGCGTACGGGGGCGGGGGCGCGAGCGCCCTGGACGCCGTACGGGTGGGGCGGGCGTTGGGGGCGTTGTCGCCGTCGTTGGGGGTGGCCGCGGCGATGCACAACTTCTCGGTGGCCAGTCTGGTCGCCCTGGTGTCCTCGCCGGACGCGGGCGGGCTGGAGTGGATGCTGATCGAGGCGATCGCCCGGGACCGGCTGCTGGTGGCGTCCGGGTTCGCGGAGGGCCGTACGGGCGCCGGGATCCTCGACTCGTCGGTGACGGCCGTGCCGGCCGAGGGGGGCGGCTATCTCGTCAACGGGGTGAAGCGGCCGTGCAGTCTGACCCACTCGATGGACCTGCTGACGGCCGGGGTGGCGTTGCCGGCGGCCGACGGGCGGGGCGGTGGCGAGCTGGGGGTGGCGTTGGTGCCGGCCGGGTCCCCGGGGATCACCCGTAGCCCGTTCTGGGGTTCGCCGTTCCTGGCCGGCGCGGAGAGCGACGAGGTCCGGCTGGAGGACGTGCACGTGCCGCAGGAGCTGATGCTGCGGCCCCAGGTGGAACTGGGTTCGGGTCTGGACACGCTCCAGACCGTCGGGTTCGTCTGGTTCGAGCTGTTGGTGACCTCGGCCTACACCGGTGCGGTGGCCCGGCTCGCCGAGGCGGCGGTGGCCTGCGGGCGGGGTCCGGCCGACGGGCGGGCGGCCCTGGTCACCGGTGTCGAGGCGGCGGCCGGGCTGGCCGAGAACGTGGCGCGGCACATCGACGCCGGGCCGGTGGGCAACGACGAGCTGGCCGCCTCCCTGACGGCCCGCTACGCCGTGCAGGACCTGTTGGTGGACGTCGCCGACCGGGCGGCCGAGGTGCTGGGCGGGCTGGCGTTCGCCTCCTCGCCCGATGTCGGGAGCCTGCTGGCGGTGAGTCGGGCGCTGGCCTTCCATCCGCCGTCGCGCACGGCGTCGGCGCAGGCGCTGCTGGACCACGCCGGCGGCGCCCCGCTGCGGGTGCGGTGACGGGCGTGACCACACACGCACCCACCCCCGCGACCACACCCACACCCGTGGCTGCACCCACACCCGTGGCTGCGGCCGGGGCCGCAGCCACACCCGCGGCCGGGGCGACGCCCGCGCCCGCGGTGACGCCCGTGCCCGGGGTGACGCCCGTGCCCGGGGTGACGCCCGTGCCCGGGGTGATGCCCGCGCCCGCGGTGGGCGGGGTGCGGGAGGAGGTGTCGGGGCGGGAGGTCGCCGCCGGGTACAAGGCGCATCTGAGTCGGGGGCGCGGCAAGCTGGGCGAGATGTTCGGCGGGCACGTGGAGGTGTCCTCGGCGGGCTGCCGGGTACGGACCGCGGACGGGCGGGAGTTCCTGAACGCGGGCGGGTACGGGGTGTTCCTGACCGGTGCCTGTCATCCGCGGGTGGTCGCGGCGGTCGAACGACAGATCCGTACGCTGCCGCTGTCGACGCGGCTGCTGCTGGAGCCGTCGGCCGCGCGGGCCGCGGCCGCCCTGGCCGGGGTCAGTCCGGCCGGCCTGGAGCGGGTGCATTTCACCGGTTCGGGTGCGGAGGCGGTGGAGACGGCGCTGAAACTGGCGCGCAGTCTCGGTCACCGCCGGGTGATCGCGACGCGGGGCGGCTACCACGGCAAGACGCTCGGCGCGCTGTCGGTGACCGGGAAGCCGCTGTACCAGGACCCGTTCCGGCCGTTGCTGCCGCTGGTCTCCCACGTCCCCTACGGTGACCTGGCGGCGTTGGCCGCCGAGATCGGCGGTGACGGTTCGGACGCGGTGGTGATCCTGGAGCCGGTCCAGGGCGAGGCGGGGGTGGTCATCCCGCCCGACGGCCACCTGCGCGACGTCGAGGAGCTGTGCCGGGCGACCGGCGCCCTGTTCGTCCTGGACGAGATCCAGACCGGGATGGGGCGGCTCGGCGCGTGGTGGGGCGCCGACCGTGAGCGGGTGAGCCCCGACATCCTGCTGGCGGGGAAGTCGCTGAGCGGCGGGGTGATCCCGGTGGCCGCGGCGATCGCCACACCACGCGCGTTCGCGGCGTTCGACCGTGACCCGTTCATCCACACCTCGACGTTCTCGGCGGCACCGGTCGCGATGGCGGCCGCGACGGCGGCGATCGAGGTGATCCGCGACGAGGACCTGACCGGGCGTGCCGCACGACTGGGCGAGGTGCTCCTGGGCCGGCTGCGCGAGACGGTGGCCGAGCACTGCGCGCACCTGGTCCGCGAGGTGCGGGGGGTGGGGCTGCTGATGGGCGTGGAGTTCCACGACGCGGGCAGCGCCGGGGAGTTCCTGCTGGCGCTGCTGGACCGCGGCGTCATCGTCAACCACTCGCTGAACGCGCACACGGTGGTGCGGTTCACGCCGCCCGCGGTGCTGAGCGACGCGGAGGTCGACGAACTGTCCGAGGCGGTCCGGGGAGCCGCCCGGGAGATCGGCCGGCGTTCCGTGCCGGCCGCACACACGAGAGGGAGCAACTGAGATGCGATCGGTGACAGTGGAACACCGCAGTGCCGGGGTGGACGCGCGGACGGCGTACGGGCTGGTGCGTGACTTCGCCCGCTATCCGCGCCTGGTCCCGATCGTGCGGCGGGTGGACGTCGCTCCGGCCGGGCCGGGGGGTGCGGTGATCAGCGACTGGGAGGTCGACTTCCGCAACGGGGTGCTGGCCTGGACCGAGGAGGACGTCTTCGACGACACGGCGATGGGCATCTCCTTCCGGCAGACGGAGGGTGACTTCGAGACCTTCGACGGACGGTGGGCGATCACCCCGCAGGACGAGGACGAGGACGGGGGCGGGGGCGGGGCGGGCTGCACGGTGCGTTTCGAGGCCGAGTTCGACTTCGGTCTGCCGAGCCTGTCGCAGATCATCGACCCGGTGGCCGAGCGGGTGCTGCGCGAGACCATCGAGACGATCCTGCGGACCCTGCTCGACACGAACACGAACACGGGCGTAGGCGCGGACACGGGCGCGGGCGTGGGCGTGGAGGGGGTGTAGTGGACGCCGCGAACCGTTTCGAGTCGCGCACCACCTACCGGCTGCTGCGCGGCGAGTACCTGGCCGGGCTGGTGATCAGTGCCTGGCTGCTGGTCGCGCACTGGGACCAGGTGCGCTGGCCGGTGGCCGTGGGCCTGTTCCTGTACATCGATCTGATCGGGTACGTGCCGGGTGCGTTGGCGCACCGGCGGGCCGGTCGGGGCCGCGTCCCGCGCGTGTACTACGTCCTGTACAACACGATGCACAGTTGGCTGACCGCCGGGGCGGTGGTGGGCCTGTGGGCGTGGTGGTCGGGTTGGGAGTGGGCGCTGCTGGCCGTGCCGCTGCATCTGTGCGGGGACCGGGGGCTGCTGGGTAATTTCCTCAAGCCGTTCTCGGTGCCCTTCGAGCCGGCGCGGCATCCGGCGTTCGCCTCGTTCGAGGCGGCCGTGGACGCGGCCGGCGGGCCCGGCGCGGACGCGGTGTCCGGGGACGGGCGCACGGCCCGTCCTGCCGGGAGCCGGGCGTGAACGCCCGCCGTACCGCCCCGGCCGTGGGCGAGGCCGCGGGCGTGGGCGAGGCCGCGGGCGTGGGCGAGGCCGCGGGCGTGGGCGTCGTGGCGGCGGGGCGGGCGGTGGAGCTGCTGCGGGCGCACGCCGACCATCCCAGTGCGGTACTGGCCCTGAACGAGGGGACCTCGAGGTATGCGGGGCGGTCGCGGGAGGGGCTCGTGGCCTACACCCGGCGCGGGCGCCGTGACGTGGTGCAGTTCGCCGCGCCGTTCGCCCGGCCCGAGGACCGCGGCGGGCTGCTGGAGGAGTTCTGGGCGCATCTGGCGGCGGGGCCGGGGCCCGCGCCGCGGGTCACGGCGGCGCAGGTCGCCCGGGCCGACGTGCCGCTGTACGCGGAGCGCGGTTTCACGGTGAACCAGCTGGGCTGCACGTACGGGATCGACCTCGCCCGGTTCACGGTGCGCGGGAAGCCGCTGGCGAAGGTCCGGCAGAACGTGAACCGGGCGAGGCGTGAGGGGGTGACGGTGGTGGAGGCGGATCCCGGTGACCTGAAGGATCGGCGCGAGCTCGACGCGATCGACGCCCGGTGGCTCGCCGGGAAGGGCCGGCACGTCAAGGAGTTGTCGTTCCTGATCGGTGAACGCGGCGGTCCCGCGGGCCCGTTGCGTCGCACGTTCCTGGCCCGGCACCAGGGCCGCACGGTCGGCTACATCAGCTATTCGCCGGTGTGGGGCGCCAGGTCGGGCTGGCTGTACGACCTGACGCGTCGGTCGCCGTCGGCGCCGGTGGGGACGGTGGAGCTGGTGAATTTGACGGCGTTGGCCTGTTTCCGGGAGGAGGGCGCGGGCTGGCTGCATCTGGGGTTGACGCCGTTCGCCGGGTTCCGGGACGCCCACGAGCCGGCGTGTTCGAGCCGGGGGCTGGGCCGTGCGCTGCGGTGGGTCGCCGAGCACGGGCGGCTGGTGTATCCGGCGCGTTCGCAGGAGGCGTTCAAGTTGAAGTGGGCCCCGCACGTGATCGAACCGGAGTACGTGGCCTTCCACGACGGGGTGGGCCTCCCGGCGGTCTGGCACCTGCTCAGGGCCACCGGCGCCGTCTGACCGCCGAAAACCCGGGACCGGACCCCGCCGGGACCGGGCCTGGGCCTAGGCCGGGCCTGGGCCGTCCCCTCCCCCGGGTCCCCGTAACTCCGCGTCCCGGCGTCGCCGCACCTCCGCACCTCCGCACCTCCGTCGGATCCGTACTTCCGTACTTCCGTACCTCCGTACCTCCGTCGGATCCGCACCTCCGTACTTCCGTACCTCCGTCGGATCCGTACCTCCGTACCTCCGTACCTCCGTCGGATCCGTACCTCCGTACCTCCACATGTCTGCAACTCCGTGCATCCGTACATCCGTTGCGGGTGCGCACCGGTATTCACGCATCCCGGTGTCCGCGTGTCCGCGGATGCCACGAGAAGGAATTGAGGCCGAGCCCATGACCACCACTCCCGTCGAGGCCGACTGGGACCGCGCTCCGAGCGTGCTCGAAGGCGCCCGGACGTTGGAACTGACCACCGGTGACTGCAACCTGCCGTACTGGTTGCGGCACGTCGCCGGCACGATGCTGCGGCGTCTGTCCGACGGTTCGGTTCCCGACGTCGGGCCGACCGCGGCGGTCCGGACGCCCGGCCCGCTGCGCGACGCCATCGTCGACGAGTTCACCTTCCGTCACCTGGCGGAGGAGAAGGCGGCCCGTGCGTTGTCCTTCCTGGTCTTCCACGCTCCCGGCACCGACGACCTGGAGTTCTTCTCGACCCAGTTGATCGACGAGGCCCGGCACGCCCGGATCTTCCGGGAGCACCTGCTGCGCGTGGGCCTGGACGCCGCCGAGATCGAGGCGGAGGTGGCCAGGACGGCGGCGACGACCGCGCCCCCCGTCCTGGACCCGTTGGAGGAGTTCGGCCTGCAAGTCCTGCGCGACCAGGGTGACTTCTACGGCGGTGTGCTGGTGCTGACCGTCCTCGTCGAGGGTGTCCTGGCGCCGGCCGCGGAACTGTCCGAACGTAAGTGGGCTCCGCTGGATCCGGCCGCGGCGCTGGTGGAGCGGGGGGCGAACATGGACGAGATCCGCCATCTCGCGGTCGGCAGCTCGGTGGTGCGCCGCCACCTCATGGAACACCCCGAGGAGCGCCCCCGTCTGTTGGAGATCGTCACCGAGGGTCGGCGGCTGTGGGAGAAGCTCCCCATGCAGGAGGTCCTCTTCCGCCGCGAGTCGCTCTTCCAGGAAGGTCTGGCCGAGCACGGCGATCTGATCGGCGACTACGAGATCTGGCCCGGCCGGCGACTGGTCGACACCGGGATCCAGGAGCGGATGGAGGCCGCGGCGCGCTGGTCCCAGGAGACCCAGGACACGCGCCTTGCGTACATGCTCCTCTCGGACGCGGCCCGATGAGCGCGGCGCCCGGGCCCGGGCGTTGGGAGGTGGCGCTGCCCCCGTACCGGGGGGACGGGCCGCAGCGGGTGGTCACGCAGGTCCTCGAGCCGGCCGGGGTGGCGCGTGCGGTGGTGCTGATCTGGCCGGCGATGGCGGTCGGCGCCTCGTACTACGCGCCGTTGTGCGCCGAGCTCGCACGACTCGGTATCGCCTCGGTCTCCGCGGACCTGCGTGGTCAGGGCGAGAGCGGGCCGCGGTCGGGCCGTGCCTCCCGCCAGGGCTACGACGAACTCGCGGCGCGGGACTGGCCGCGGGTGGTGGCCGCGGTCCGGGAGCGGTTCGGCGCCGACGTCCCGCTGTACCTGCTGGGACACAGCATCGGCGGGCAGATCTCCGCGCTGTACACGGCCCGGGAGCCCAAGGGTGTCGACGGGCTGGTGTTCGTGGCGGCCGGGTCGGTGGACTTCCGCGGGTTCCGGGGTGCGGGTGCGTTGCGGGTGCTCCTGAGTACCCAGCTCGCCGCGTCGATCGCCCGGTTGTGGGGGTACTTCCCCGGGCACCGTCTCGGGTTCGGCGGCCGGCAGCCGGCGCGGTTGATCCGGGACTGGGCGCGGATCGCCCGGACGGGCCGGTTCGAGCCCGCGGGCGCCGACCTGGTCTACGCGGACGCGCTGGCGGCGGTACGGCTGCCCGTGCTGGCGGTGTCGGTCGCCGGGGACGCGTTGGCTCCGCCCACGGCGGTGGACCGGCTGTGTGCGGTGCTGCCCGCGTGCACGGTGGAGCGGTGGCACTACGAACCGGAGCCGGGGGTACGGGTCGACCATGTGCGGTGGGCCCGCCACGGGGGTCCGGTCGCGGCACGCATCCGTGCCTGGGCCGACACACTGTGACCCGCGGGGGGCGGTGGAACCGACGGGCCGGCCCCCGGATACCCGCCGGGGCGAGCCGGGTACCCGCCGGGTTCCTGCCGGTGCCCGCCCGGATGCCCGCCGGTGCCTGCCGCGTGCCTGCCGGACCTCCGCCGCGTGCCTGTCGGGCTGTGATCCGCAGGGGCGGTGGAACCGACGGGCCGGACCCCGGATGCCCGCCGGGGCCCGTCGGTTGCCCGCCGGATGCCCGCCGGGGCCCGTCGGGTTCCTGCCCGGTGCCCGCCGCATGCCCATCGGGGCCCTTCGGGTTCCTGCCGGGGGCTTGCCGGGTTCCTGCCGGGGGCCTGTCAGGTTCCTACCGGGGCCTGTCGGTTGCCCGCCGCGTGCCCGACGGGCTGTGACCCGCAGGGGCGGTGGAACCGACGGGCCGGACCCCGGGTACCTGCCGGGCCTGCCGGTTGCCCGCCGGGTACCCATCGGGGCCCGTCGGGTACCTGCCGCGCGCCTGTCGGGTGCCTGCCGCGCGCCTGTCGGGTTCGTGCCGGGGGCCTGTCGGGTTCGTGCCGGCCCTGGCGGCCCCCGTGGATTCGAAGGCCGGAACATGGTTAAATTTGGACTAACTTACAGAACGAGTCGTATCGTTCAATTGCCTGCGCCGCCGGACCGCCGGCCGATGCGTACCACCTCGACGAACGAGAAGATAAATGGGACAGAAGAGGAACCTCCAGCAGGTGTCGGACCGTTTCGGCACACACACGCGGGACCTGGACGCTCGTGAGCGGATCCTCTCCATGACCTTGCGCATGCTGGCCCGGGACGGCTACTCGAAACTGACGATCGGCGGGGTGGCCACCGAGGCACGTGTCGGCAAGGCGACGATCTACCGGTCCTGGCCCAACAAGCCGGCCCTCGTCCTGGACGCGGTACGCGAGGAGTTGCCCGCGATACCGAACGAGGACACCGGCGACAGCAAGGCCGAGTTGATCGCGGTCGCCCACGCGCTGGCCGACCTGTACTGCTCGCAGAAGATCCGGCTGGCGTTGCCGGCGTTGCTGACGGACGTCGCGGACGATTCCGGGCTCCGTCGTTTCCTGACGGAGAACCTGATCGAGGGCCGCAAGGCCTCCTCCCACCAGGTCCTGTCCCGCGCGGTGGAACGTGGACTCCTGCCCCAGGACACCGACATCTCACTGGTCCTCGACTGTTGGGCGGGAGCGATCCTCTTCCGCAGTCTGTTCTTCGAGGAGAACCTCGACGACGACACCGTCCGACGGATGGTCGAAGCCACCCTCGCATCCCCACCACGACTCCCCACACCCTGACACCACCGGCCACACCACCGGCCACCACCACCCCAACCCGCCCCCGGCCGGGCCGAGCGGGACCGGCCCCGGCCGGGCCGGGAACCACACCCGTCACCCGACCCGTCACCGGCACGGAACCACCCCCCACCGAAGCCACCCGCCACCGATGCCCACCACTCCCCCACGATCACCCGGACCCAGCGCCCGATACCGGGGGCGAGGACGGAACCGGGGACGGGACCGGGAGCAGGGATCGGAGCCCATGCGTCGATCCCGCTCGCGCAGGCATGGGCGGGGGCGGGGGCGGGGGCGGGGGGCGTGGTCGCCTCCGTGGACGGGACGCGGTTCGTGGTATCGGTGCCGTCGGTGCACACGCGGCCCGACCCCAAGCACATCAACCATCGAAGCGGGGCGGGGCGACCCGACCCAACATGACCAACGACCAGGCGCCCGGGCGCCCGGGCTCGGCGACAAGGTATCGGCTCGGCGCGCTCGGCCTGGTCCTCCACGCCTTGGTGCTCTTCGACACCCGCTACGTGGACGCTGCTGTCGCCCGGCTCCGCACCGACGGCTTCGATGTCCGCGAGCGGGATGCGACCCCCTCTCCCCTTTCGTCGGCACCACCTCAACACGCTCGGCCGGTACTCCTTCCAACCACCGGAGCCGCCCGGTGGCCCGCGGCCCCTGAGCGATCCGAGCGCCGTCGACGAGAGGTGACCGAGAGCGAGTGACCGTCCTGCGTCCTGCGTCCTCCCCGAGCCGGGCGGGTCCGCATCTTGGGTGCGAAGGTTGCTCGCATGTTCGGGGGTTGGGTGCGCGTCGCAGATCACACCAGATGGGGCCGGAGCTTTCCGGTGAAGTACCTCCTGGTTCAGGAGGACGAAGACGGGGTGGAACAGCTCTGGGGGAGGTGCGCGGGTGTTGAAGGGTTGTTCGTCGACCCCGTCCCGCCGCCACGAGAGGTCCTCACCCTCCGTGGATGCCGCCCCGACGGTCTCCTGAGCGAGGTCCTGGCCGAGCCCGACCTCTCACCACGGAGTCCGGGCGACGTGTGCGTCGAGGTCCGGGACGACGAGAAGCCCGTGCAGTGGTGGACTCTCGTCGATGCGGTCGTGATGGCTCATCAGCCTCACCCGGACGACCCGGCACGACACGACATCGTGCTCGGCGCCGGCGTCAGGAGCGAGGAGAGCTTCTTCGAACTGCCCACGACACCGCGCTTCGAGCTCTTCGCCGGAACGATGACCGCTGCGGCAGACGCAGGCCGATGCTCGGTCGTGGACGGCCTGTTCAAGGCGCGGGTGGACCCGGCCCCCGTTCCGATGGAGCTGATCGGCTGCGAGCCTGCGGAGCCCCTGCTCGCGGCGCTGCGGAGCCCTCGACGGTCGGAACGCGACTGGGCCCACCTCCTGGTGCTGGATCGTCATGGTGCCGTGATGGCCTCCCGCACCGTGGGCCTGGCCATCACCGGAGCGCGGCCGTCCGTGCTCGCAGGCACACTCGTCGACATCACCCTCACCGATGGTGGAGACGATCGGCCGTCGTCGGCGGCCCGCCCGATCTGGGCGGAGTGGTACCAGGGTCCGCCGGCACAGCCCAACATGTGGGCACCACACGACTCGCAGGGCACGGCCGCCTGGTTGGACCTCACCACCCGTGCCTGGCGGATGCCCACGCCCCGACCGGACCGGTCCGGCGGTGAACACCATCTCGACGGCCGGTTCGTCACGGACGTTCCTGGGCTGCACTGCGCGATGGCCGAAGCCCTGCTCGGGCCCGGCCGCTACTACGGGCGGGAGCGGAACGCCCTCAAGGACTGCCTGAGCGGTGGATTCGGAGTGGCCCCACCCTTCACCTCGACCTGGCACGACTCCGAGGTCGCCCGCCGCGCGCCGGCGGACGTCGTGGAGGAACCGCAGGACGGACCTTCCTACTTCGAGGAGATCGTGCGGCTCCTCGAACAGCGCGGCGTCACGGTCGTACTCCGGTGAGCCGCAGGCGCCCCGGAGTACGAGTTCGGGACAGACCGAGCGGGCTTCAGCACCTGCTGCTGCCGGGCGCGAGCAGGCTGGTGACCTCGGCGATCGCCTTCGGGGACGGCTTGAAACACCGGCGGACGTTCTCCGTCTTCTTGTGCCGTGACGTGACTTCACCATGAGCATCAGCAGGCCCGCGCCGGCCCCACCGAAACGGGTCGGGCCGGAACGGCGGTACTCGTGCGGGTCCCAGCCGGTGCCCGACCCACGCACCGGGGTGTGTCCATCAAGCAGCGCACGGGCCTGCCCGTAGGAGAGGCGGGCGAGCCCGGTGCCCGGACAGACGTCGCGCGGGCCGACCACCTCGCCAGGGCCGGGACAGCGACGGGTGACGAACACCGGCCCACAAGCGCGGCCCTTGAACAGCCCGGGCAGTAGCCGAGCGGTCCCGACGCCCCGACGCCCGACGCCCGACGCCCGACGCCCGACGCCCGACGCCCGGCGTCCGGCGTCCGGCGTCCGGCGTCCGGCGTCCGGCACCAGGTCCGACCGCCGCGGTCATGGACCAACGCCCCTCGCCGGCCTCCTGTCGTCGACCATTCCCACCGACCACACCACGTCCTAGACTGCGACCGCTCCAAAACCTGGCGATCATCAGGAGGGCGTGCGAGATGAACCGAGCACTGATCAGCGCATTTGCGGCCGTGACGTTGGTTGTGTCCGGGGGAAGTGCCGCCACCGCTTCCGACGGCGCTCCGCCGCGCACCACGCACGGCCCTTGCCAGTACACACAGACCCCGGACGAGCCGCCCGCGCGTCATGTTCCGCTGCCGCCTGACCCGCGGCACACCCCTGGCCGTGGCACGGTCGACATGGCTGTTCCGACCAGCCAGGGCCCGCTCCCGCTGCACTTGGACCGGGCCAAGGCGCCGTGCACGGTCCAGAGTTTCCTGCACCTGGCACGGCATGGGTTCTACGACCGGACGGTGTGCCACCGTCTGACGGCGTACCCGACGCTGAAGGTCCTGCAGTGCGGCGACCCGACCGGTACCGGTGAGGGAGGGCCCGGGTACAAGTACAAGGACGAGCTGCCCGTGGACCTGCCACCCGCACCGACCGATCCGACCGGCGCGCGCCGCCTCTACGGGCGCGGCCTGCTGGCGATGGCCAACGCCGGTCCGGACACGAACGGCTCACAGTTCTTCGTCGTCTACGGCGACTCCGCACTACGCCCGAACTACACGGTGTTCGGCACGGTCGACCCCGACGGCCTGGCAACACTCGACAAAACCGCCGCCGGAGGAATCGAACCGACCGCGGAGGACCCGGCACCGGTCGACGGCACACCCGTACTACG
>NZ_JBGBPT010000109.1:0-26733 GCF_041106355.1 Streptomyces sp. BF23-19
GGCGGCGGATGCGGTGGATGCGCTCGTCGGCCGGGGTGGCGGCGGGCCCGGCCCCCCGGGCGGCGGCCCGTTCGGTGTGCGCCGGCCTGCGGCTGCCGACCGGGGTGACCGGGGTCCGCTCGGAGCGGATCACGTGCGGCCGGCCGGCCGGGTGCACGGCGGGCCGGGTGGTGGGGGAGTGCGGGGCGGTCGCGGTGGCCGTGGTGCTCGCCGGGGCCGTGGCGGTCGCCGCGGCGACGGTGTCCCTGACGGGCTGCGGGACCGGCTCCTCGACGACACCGCCGACGGCACCGCCCGCGACCTCGGTGGCGGGCCGCAACTGCCACTTGCCGCCCGCCGAGAGCAGCGGGGTGAGCACGGAGACGACCGGTGCGGGCATCCGTCCGGTCTCGGCGCGGCGGCGCAGCAGCTCGCGCACGTCGAAGACGTAGGTCTCGGTCCGGGCGATGAGCGGCTCGAACCAGGGGAGGGCCAGCAGGATCAGCAGCCCCGCGGACCATCCGAGCAGGACGTCGCTGACCCAGTGGGTGCCCAGGTACACGGTGGTGGCGCCGACGCTCAGCGAGACGACCGCGGACACCACGGACAACACCCGACGGGTGACCCCGGTGGACGCCAGGTAGGCCAGGATTCCCCAGGTCACCACGGCGTTGGCGGTGTGACCGGAAGGGAATATATCGCCACCGGCGAAGAGTTCGGCGGATCCGATCTCCGTGGCGTAGTGCGGGCCGAGCCGGCCGAGGCCGAGCTTGACGGACCCGACGGTGATGTTGAGCAGCAGCAGCGCCACGCCGAGGGTGATCAGCGGGCGGAGGGTGTGCTGCCGCCAGGAGCGCCAGCCGAGCCAGGCGGCGACCATGACCGCGGTGGGTCCGCGCTGGCCGAGCACGACCAGGTAGTCGAGGAAGGCGTGCAGCTGCGGCCACTGCTCGTAGGGCCGGAAGAACATGATCTGCCAGTCCAGGCGGACCAGCCAGGAAGTGGTCAGTACGGCGACCACGATCGCGAGATAGAAGGCGAGGGTCGATCCCAGGAGTACGACGCGGTGCCGGCTCATCTGCGGGGTTTGCAGATGAGCCGGTCGCTCTGGTTCCCGGTCCAGCCGGGCGAACACCCGCTCCAGACGGGTCAGGATTTGGTCGGTACGCACTCAATCGACGTTACCGCCCGGCGATGGTCGGCCCGGGCGAATCACGGGCTTTGTGATGACCATGTGATGTGGAGTTGGTCTCAGGTGGGACTTAATTCCCGCTATTTCGACAGCGGTTGGCAGCCTCTTGATCCACTGCTCCGGCAATTGTTTCGGTCACTTATCCGGACTTTATTGCCGTGGAGGCCATTTCTTTTGCTGAAAGATGGACCGGAATGATCCGTTCCGTGACGTGGGGGCTCTATGGAGGACCCGAGCCGTTCAGCCAGAACGCCCCGTAGACCGCGGAGGCGAGGGCCAGCGCACCCACCACCGAGGCCGCCCGCCCGGTCCGCCACCGCGCCAGCGCCACCGCCGGCGGCAGCAGCAGCGGGAAGGCGGGCAGCAGCAGCCGGGGCTTGGAACCGAAGTACCCGGACGCGCACAGCGCCAGCGCCACGACGATCCCGCAGTACACGAGCAGCGGCACCGGCTGCCGCTGCCGCACGCACTTCCCGTACAGCCAGAGCACCAGCACGACCCCCGCGATCAGCCCCACCCCGGCGAGAAACGCGGACGAGGCCAGCTTCGCCCCGACGAAGCGCGCGAACGCCCAGCCGCCGTCGAAGCCGTTGCCCCAGCCGCCCTGCACGTCCAGGTAGCCCAGCAGACCGCCGCCGGTGCGCGCACCGACCCACAGCACGTACGCCGCCGCGCCCGCCGGAGCCAGCAGCACCCCCGCGACCGTCCGCCAGGACCGCTCCCCGCGCCGCCAGGCCAGTACGGCAGCCACCCACACCGCCGCGACGACCGCCGCGCCGACCGGGCGGGTCAGCCCGGCACCGGCCGCGAGCAGCCCCGCCGTCAGCCACCGCCCGCGCAGGGCCGCGTGGATCGACCAGGCGGCCAGGGCGGTGAACAGCGACTCGCTGTACGCCATGGACTGCACGATCCCGACCGGAAGCGCTGCCCAGAGCGCGACCGCGAACACGCCGGCCCGGCGGCCGTGGACCAACTCCGCCACGGCGAAGATCCCCCAGGCCGCGGCGAACCCCGCGACCGCCGACACCACCAGACCCGCGGAGCCGTACGAGAGCCCGGTCGGCGCCGACACCAACCGCTCCAGCCACGGCAGCAGCGGGAAGAACGCCAGGTTCGAGTGGACGTCCCCGTTCGGGAGCAGCACCTCGTACCCGTACCCCTCCGCGGCGATACGGGCGTACCAGAGCGAGTCCCAGCGGGCCGACAGCAGCGTGTGCGGGCTGCTGCCGACCACCGCGCCCCACACCGCGAGCACGGTCAGCCCGAGCAGCCGGACCGCCGCGAAGGCGGCCAGCGCGGGCGCGGCCCGGCGAAATCCAAGATCTTCCACAGGCTTGATTATCGGTGGCGCCGACCTCGGGCCCCTCAGGGGCCGGAGGGGGGTCGACGAGCGGGGCCACGCAGAAACCACGGGACGTGAGCGCGCGTGTACACGGGGGAAGGGTGAGGGCGAGGGGAGTGGCGTACGCCACACCGGGGTCGCCGCCGGGATGAGAGCTTGACCACGTAACGGGCAGACGAACTCGCGTACGCTGACCGTTCACTCGCGTGTCGATGCCGGACCCCGTTGGACGCCGCACAGCGCACCACCCCCCGTGGCTCCACAAGACGCTGGTCCGCCGAGCGCGAGGGATCACCTGGGAGGTACATGCATGTCGGGGACGAACGCGGCCGGGGTCCGGACCCCTTCCCCCTGGCAGCGGCTCCACGCGGCTTCCGGTGGGACCAACCGCTGGGTCGTCCTGGCGGTGCTCTGCGTCAGCCTGGTCCTCGTCGCGCTCGACGCGACGATCCTGCACGTCGCCGTCCCCTCCGTCACCGAGGACCTGCGCCCCGGATCGATGGAGCTGCTGTGGATCGTCGACGCCTACCCGCTGGTCTGCGCCTCGCTCCTCATCCTCTTCGGCACCCTCGGCGACCGGGTCGGCCGCCGTCGCATCCTCCTCCTCGGTTACGGGCTCTTCGGCGTGGCCTCCGCGATAGCCGCCCTCGCCGACAACGCCCAGGTCCTCATCGCCGCGCGCGCCCTGCTCGGCATCGGCGGCGCGATGATCATGCCCGCCACCCTGTCGATCCTGCGGCAGGTCTTCCCCGATCGGCGCGAGCGCGCGCTCGCCATCGGCATCTGGACCGCCGTCGCCGCCATCGGCGCGGCCAGCGGCCCGGTGCTCGGCGGCTTCCTCGTCCAGCACTTCTGGTGGGGCTCGGTCTTCCTCATCAACATCCCGCTGATGGCGCTGATCCTGCCGCTCGGCCGCTGGCTGCTGCCGGAATCGCGCGGCTCCGCCGACGGGCCGTGGGACGTGCTCGGCGCGCTGATGGCCGCGGCGGGGGTGCTCGGCGCGGTGCTCGGGATCAAGCGGCTGGGCGCCGAACGCCGGCTGCTCGACGCGGAGGCGCTGGTCCCGCTGCTGATCGGCGTGGTGCTGCTCGTGCTGTTCGTACGGCGGCAGAGGCGGCGCGAGCACCCGCTGATCGACATGCGGATGTTCTCGCGGGCCGCCTTCTCCACGTCGGTCGCGTGCATCGTCCTCGCCATGCTGGCCCTGGTCGGCCTGGAGCTGATCGCCGTCCAGTACCTGCAGCTCGTGCTGCACCTCAGCCCGCTGGAGACCGGTCTGCGGCTGCTGCCGCTGACCTTCGCCGCCATGGCCGCGGGCGCGACCGGGTCGTACACCCTGGGCCGGGTCGGGCCGCGCACGATGGTGTCGCTGGGCTTCGTCCTGACCGCCGTCGCCGTGCTGCTGCTGACGTTCATGGGTCAGCAGGACCGGCCGCTGCTGCTGACGATCGGCTTCATCCTGCTCGGCTTCGGGCTGCAGACCACGCTGTTCGCCGCGTACGAGTCGATGCTGAGCGAGGCCCCGGCGGCCACCGCCGGCGGCGCGGCCTCGATCGGCGAGACCTCGTACCAGCTGGGCGCGGGCATGGGCATCGCGCTGCTGGGCAGCGTGATGAACGCGGCGTACCGGCCGGGGCTCGTGGGCGTACCGGGGGTGACGGCGGCGGATTCGGCGGGCGCGGCGAATTCTCTGGGCGAGGCCTACCAGATCGCCGCGCACCTCGGGGGGCCGGCGGGGGCGTCGCTGTACGCGGCGGCGCGGCAGTCGTTCGTGCACGGTCTGCACGTGACGTTGCTGGTGAGTGCGGCGTTGTTGGTGGCGGGGGCGGTGATGGCGCTGAAGTTGCCGCGGGCGATGGAGTGCGGGGCGGCGGCGCCGGGCGAGGACGGGGAGTCGGCCGTCGTGCGGTTGCCCGCGCAGACCAAGAGCGAGGCGCGGCCGACCCCGGTCGAGCAGGCGGGCTGACGCCGTCCGGTGCCGCCGGGTGCGGCGCCGTTGCCGGGGGCGCTGCCCCCGGACCCCCGCGCCTCACGCGCGGGCGGGGCTGAAAGATCGCCTCGAGCGCCGGCGGGGCCGGGTGGTGCGGCGGGGCCGGGTCGGTGGGGGCTGGATTTGCCCGGCCGGGGCGAATAGCTTCGGGCGAGCGCAAAACTCGCGCTGCCAGGTTCTGTCTTCAGGCCGCCGGGAGGCCCAGTGTCCGCGTTCCTGCCCCATGATCCGCTCGGGCTCGACGAGCTCCTCGGACCCGAGGACCTCGCCGTCCGGGACACCGTGCGTGCCTGGGCCGCCGACCGGGTGCTGCCGAACATCGCGCAGTGGTACGAGAGCGGCGAGCTGCCCGGGATCCGCGAGCTGGCCCGGGAGCTCGGCGGCATCGGGGCGCTCGGGATGTCCCTCCAGGGCTACGGGTGCGCCGGTGCCAGCGCCGTGCAGTACGGGCTCGCCTGCCTGGAGCTGGAGGCCGCCGATTCCGGGATCCGCTCGCTGGTGTCGGTGCAGGGCTCGCTGGCCATGTACGCGATCTGGAAGTACGGCTCCGAGGAGCAGAAGCAGCGCTGGCTGCGCGGCATGGCCGCCGGCGAGCTGATCGGCTGCTTCGGCCTGACCGAGCCCGACGTGGGCTCGGACCCCGCGGCGATGCGGACCTACGCCAAGCGCGACGGCACCGACTGGGTGCTGAACGGCCGCAAGATGTGGATCACCAACGGCTCCGTGGCGGCGGTCGCCGTGGTGTGGGCGCAGACCGACGAGGGGATCCGCGGTTTCGCGGTGCCCACCGACACCCCCGGGTTCTCCGCGCCGGAGATCAAGCACAAGTGGTCGCTGCGGGCCAGCGTGACGAGCGAGCTGGTGATGGACGACGTACGGCTGCCCGCCGACGCGGTGCTGCCGCTGGTCACCGGGCTCAAGGGGCCGCTGGGCTGCCTCAGCCACGCGCGGTACGGGATCATCTGGGGATCCATGGGCGCTGCGCGGGCCAGTTTCGAGTCCGCGCTCGACTACGCGAGGACGCGGGAGCAGTTCGGCAAGCCGATCGGCGGTTTCCAGCTCACCCAGGCCAAGCTGGCGGACATGGCCCTGGAGCTCCACAAGGGGATCCTGCTCGCCCACCACCTGGGCCGACGGATGGACGCGGGCACCCTGCGGCCGGAGCAGATCAGCTTCGGCAAGCTCAACAACGTCCGCGAGGCCATCGAGATCTGCCGCACCGCGCGGACCATCCTCGGCGCCAACGGGATCTCCCTCGAATACCCCGTCATGCGGCACGCCACCAACCTCGAATCGGTCCTCACCTACGAGGGCACGGTCGAGATGCACCAGCTGGTGCTGGGCAAGGCGCTCACCGGCCTGGACGCTTTCCGGTGAGAGCCCCGCTCAGCTCTGGTTGAAGAAGTCGCGTGAGCGGCCGCCCGCTTCGCCACTGACGATCTGGGTGTCGGCCGGGGTCAGGAGGAAGACCCTGGTCGCCACCCGCTCGATCGAACCGCGCAGCCCGAAGGTCAGTCCGGCCGCGAAGTCGACGACGCGCTTCGCGTCACCCGGGTCCATCGACGACAGGTTGACGATCACCGGAACCCCGTCGCGGAACAGCTCGCCGATGCCCCGCGCGTCACGGAAACCGTCCGGGGTGACCGTCGCGATGCGACGGCCGTGCTCCACGGCCGACTCGGAGGCCACCCGGACCCGGGGGTCGGTGACCCACTGGTCGCCGGGGCCGGCCACCGAACCCTGGGGGGCCTCCGCGTAGTCGTCGTCGTAGTAGCGCTCGTCGTCGCTGTCCTCCACGAGACCCAGCCAGGCACTCGCCTTGCGCACCGAACCCATGGACTGCCTCCTTTCACCGCGGTCAGTCTGTCTTCTCTCCGCTGCCCCTATGCTCGTCCATGATGCTGACAACGCGCCAAGTGGATAGTCGCCGCGCAGGGGTTTCGTGACGGTACTGGTGCAGAACATCCGTTGCACGGTCAAGGATCCTGGTGGCTACCGCTGCTGACTGAGTGAAAATACGACCGCCACCGCCGTACGGGTGGGCGATGCGGACGTTCGGGTGAAAGGCGCGGGTCGGTACGATGCCCGGCAAGCACGCGTAGGACACACGGGGGAAGCAGCTTGTTCGGCATAGTGAGACCTTGCACGCACCGGTTGGGAGAGCGGTTCAAGGCGGAGTGGATGGCCCATCTGTGCGGGCTGTGCCTGGCACTTCGGGGAGATCACGGACAGTTCGCCCGGATCGTGACGAACTATGACGGGCTGCTCGTCTCCGTTCTGACGGAGGCTCAGTCGGGCACCGCGCCCGAGGCCCGGCGCACCGCGGGCCCGTGCCCGCTGCGGGGTATGCGCACCGCCTCCGTGGCCCAGGGCGAGGGCGCGCGGCTCGCCGCCGCCGTCTCGCTCGTGCTGGCCTCCGCGAAGGTACGCGACCACGTGGCAGACCGGGACGGGCTGTTGGCCCGCGCCCCCATGGCCCTGGCCGCGCGCAAGGTGGCCCGCCGCTGGGACCGGGCCGGAGCCCGCACCGGGGCCTCGCTCGGCTTCGACACCTCCGTGCTCGTCGACGCCGTGGACCGGCAGGCGGGCATCGAGACCCTCGCGGGCCTCGGCACCTCCGTGCTCGTGGTGACCGAGCCGACGGAGACCGCGACGGCCGCCGCCTTCGCGCATACCGCGCAGCTGGCCGGACGGCCAGGCAACGCCCCCGCGCTGGCCGAGGCCGGCCGGTACTTCGGCCGCCTCGCGCACCTGCTGGACGCGGTGGAGGACCAGGGAGCCGACGCCGTCGCGGGCGCCTGGAACCCGCTCACCGCCACCGGGACCTCGCTCACCGAGGCCCGCAGGCTCTGCGACGACGCCCTGCACGGCATCAGGCTGGCCCTGCGCGAGGTCGAATTCACGGACTCGGGACTCGCCCACCGCCTGCTCGTCCACGAGCTGCGCACCTCGGTGGACCGGGCCTTCGGCACCAGCAGCTGCGGCCACACCGCCACGGCCTCCACCGGGCAGGGCGGCAACCCGTACGCGGGCGGGCCCACGGCGGAGGCCCCGTACGGAGCGAACCCGTACGGAGCGAACCCGTACGGAGCGAACCCGTACGGCGGCAACCCCTACGCCCCGAACGCCCCTCAGGTCCCCGGCGGCCCGGGCATGCCGCCGCCCATGGGGCCCGGCGGTGGTGGCGGTGGTGGCGGACTGCCCCCGCAGCGGCCGCGCCGCGGGCTGCTCGCGGGCTGCGCGGTGGCCATCGGGCTGTTCTGCACCTGCCAGATGTGCTGCACGGAGTACGAGGGTCCGTGGTCGCGGGAGCGGCGCGAGCCGCTGTGCGACGGCGAGGACTGCTGCGACGGCTGCGACTGCTGCAGCAACTGCGGATGCGACGACTGCTGCTGCTGTCCCTGCGACGGCTGCTGAGGCTCTTTCGGATTTCACAGGTCCGGACGGCGTACGCGGGGATTCCCGTCCGGACCCGTGTGGAAGGGTTGAGCGGGATGAGCGACGACGCAGACGACCCGCACGCCGCGTGGCGGGAATGGCACGAGCGCAGGGCGGCGGCCGTGTCCGCGCCCTACGGCCCCCTCGCGCTGACCGGAACCTTCTGGCTCGCCGACTTCCCGGAAGGTCGAATTCCGGCCGTTCCGGGGCACTGGCGCGCCACAGAGGCCGGTGCGGCGCTGACCGCCACCCCCGAGGACTCCTGCCGGCTCGACGGCGAGCCGTTCACGGGCGAGGTGCTCCTCGACGCCGACGAGGGTTCTCCCGCGCACGCCCGGCTCTCCGCCGGGGAACTCCGGATCGTCGTGATCCGGCGCGAGGGGGAGTGGGGCGTACGCGTCTACGACCCCGACTCCGAGGCCCGCCGGGCCCACACAGGCGTCGAAGCCACCCCCTACGACCCCGCCTTCGTCCTGCCGGGCCGGTTCCGTCCGTACGCCGAGGACCGGAGCGTCCAGGTGGCGAACGCCGACGGACGGGCGCGCGGGCTCGACCTCGGCGGGGAGCTGGTCTTCCCCTTCCGAGGCGCCGAGCACACCCTCCAGGTCGCCGTCGACCCGGACGACGGCAGCCTCTGGGCCGTCTTCGGCGATGCCACCGGAGGGCACTCCAGCTACCGCTTCCGTTTCCTGAAGCCCGGCATACCCGACGCGCGAGGCGCGATCACGGTCGATCTCAATCGTTCCCTGCTGCCTCCCTGCGCCTTCGCGGACCACTTCATCTGCCCTTTCCCGCCGCCCGGGAACACGCTGCCCTTCGAGGTCGCGGCGGGCGAGCGGAGGCTGAAAGCCGCTCTTGCGACCGGTATCTGACGACAGGACACTCCCGACAGCGCTTGTCAGGGGCACGGCCAAAGTTCATGCGCCCGCCGTGCCCCCGGCTGCGCCTCACGGGCTCTGGCACCCCCACAACCGCCGGGCCCCCGACCCTCTCCAGGAGGACGAGAAGTGAGGATCAAGCGCATGACCCGTACCAGGCTGCTCGCGGCGGCCACCGGCCTGGCCGCCGCCGCAGCGCTCGCCGTCCCCACGGCCGCGAGCGCGGACTCCAGCCGGGACGGCAAGGACACGGCATTCAGCGCCGACCGACTCGCCTCGGCCGGCGCATCCGTCCTGCGCGCCGACGTGGCGGGCACCGCCTGGCACACCGACCCCGCCACCGGAACCCTCGTGGTCTCCGCCGACTCCACGGTCTCCGACGCCGGAATCGCGAGAATCAAGCGCGAGGCCGGAGCCGACGTCGGAGCGCTGCGCATCGAACGCATCCCCGGCAAGCTCACCAAGCTGGTGTCCGGCGGCGACGCCATCTACGCCACCAGCTGGCGCTGTTCGCTCGGCTTCAACGTGCGCAGCGGCAGCACCTACTACGCCCTGACCGCCGGGCACTGCACCGACGGCGCGGGCACCTGGTGGAGCAACTCCGCCCGCACCACCGTCGTGGGTTCCACCGTCGGCTCCAGCTTCCCGACCAACGACTACGGCCTCATCAAGTACGCGAGCAACTCGCCGGTGCCCCCCGGGACCGTCGGCAGCCAGGACATCACCAGCGCCGTGAACGCCACGGTCAACATGTCGGTGACCAGGCGCGGGTCCACCACCGGAATCCACAGCGGCCGGGTCACCGGCCTCAACGCCACCGTCAACTACGGCGGCGGCGACATCGTCTACGGCATGATCCGCACCAACGTGTGCGCCGAACCCGGCGACAGCGGCGGACCGCTCTACTCGGGCACCCGCGCCGTCGGCCTCACCTCCGGCGGCAGCGGCAACTGCTCCTCGGGCGGCACCACCTTCTTCCAGCCCGTGGTCGAAGCCCTCAACGCCTACGGTGTCAGCGTCTACTGACGGTGGCTCACGTGCCCCCGCCGCACCCCTGGACGTCCTCCCGCCTTCTGGGAGGATGTTCCGGGCGGCCATGTCCACGGGGGAGGCTGGTTACTGCATGAAACGAATCGGCGTGACCGGGCACCGAGCCATTCCGGACTCGGTGCTCGGCCATGTGGAGAGCGCCCTGCGGGCCGTGCTGGGTGGCCACCAAGGACCGCTGGAGGCCTTCTCCAGCCTCGCCGAGGGAGCGGACCAGCTGTTCGCCACCATCGCCCTCGAACACGGCGCCGACCTCACCGTGGTGATCCCCAGCGGGGACTACGAGGACGCCTTCGAGGACCCCGAGGCCCTCGCCCGCTACCAGAGCCTCAAGAACCGGGCCACCCAGGAGGTCCGGATGGACTTCGCCCGCTCCACGGACGAGGCCTACTACGCCGCCGGCACCTACATCGCCGACTCCTGCGACCGGCTCGTCGCTGTCTGGGACGGGCAGCCCGCCCGCGGGCACGGCGGCACCGCCGAGATCGTCGCCTACGCGCGGACACTCGGCAAACCGGTCACCGTCATCTGGCGCGAGGGCGTGACCCGCGACTGAGCCACGCCCCCACCGTCAACTGCTGTGCCGGACCAGCCAGTCCGTGTGCTGCGGAGACACGTACCGCTCGGTCTCGTACACCGACGACGGCCACTGCGACTCGGTGATGGTCGTCTGCATCACGATCATCATCGCCGCCAGATCCTGCTCGATCAGGGTGTGCGCCTCGATCAGCGGATGATGGCGGCGCACCTCGTTCCAGGCGATCCCGGCCGCCGCCGCCGCGCTCAACAGCGCGGTCAGCCTCGGCCCCGGACCCGAACCGAACGACCCCAGCAGCGCGAACAGCAGCGCCAGACAGGTCAGCAGCACGATCGTCCACGACCACAGGTTCGTCGCCCGCCGGGACACCTCCGTCCGCCGCCGGTACCAGTTGCGCTGCTCGATCAGCCGGTCCCGGACGTACGTCTCGCGCCGCGCCTGGTAGTCCATCCCGCGCAGCCGCTCCATCGCGCCGGTGATCTCCCCGCCCTCCGGCACCGCCCCGGCGGCCCGCGGGTCGTCCCAGCCCATCTTCCGCAGCTCGGCCAGACCCGCCTCCAGCCGGGTCCGGTACGTCGCCTCGGGCGCGGCGACCTCACTGCCGAACGGCGCCCCGTGCACCGCGTAGCGCCAGGCCAGGGACTTGATGAACTCCGCCGCACTCCGGTTGAGCTGCCACTGCGGGCGGGCCCGGCGCCGGGTCGCCCGCATGCCCACGCCCAGCACCCCCACGTACGAGAGCACGCTCAGCAGCCCGAAGAAGTACATCGAGCCCAGCTTCGGCCCGGCGGGCAGAGCGGCCGCCGCCGCGGCCAGGACCAGCAGCAGCAACTGGGCCCGGGTGGCCTGCGTGGACTCCCGCTGCCGGGAGATCGCCGCCTGGTCGGTGTGGTGGAAGAGGGCCGGCAGGTCCTCGTTTCGAAAGGTCATGCTGTCGGTCACAGCGCCCCCCTGCTGTCGGGTGGCGGGCGGCGGGACCTCCGCGGTCGCGGAGCCCCCGCCGCCCTCCGTCGGATCAGACGGCGAGAGGCTCCAGGTCGCGATGGACCCGCCGCTCGTCGCGCGCGTACCGGGTCAGACTGTGGTCCTCGCCGAGCAGCCGGGTCAGCTCGGACACCGCCTCCGCCCGCAGTCGGGCCGCCTCCTCCTTGCGGCCCATCGAGTCCAGACTGACCGCCATGTTGGAGCTGCTCGCCAGGGTCTCGGGATGATGCGCCCCGAGCGCCTCGCGCAGCCGCATCACCGCGAGCCGCTCCAGCTCCAGAGCGCCTTCCGGATCACCCAGGTCCGCCCGGGTGTTGGCCAGGTTGAGGTGGGCGAACACCGTGTGCGGGTGGTTGTCGCCGAGCACGTCCCGCATCCCCCGTATCGTCTGGCGCAGCATCGTCTCCGCCGTCTCGGCCGCGCCCGTGCCCCAGTGGAAGACCGCCAGGTTGTTCACGGCCGCCAAGGTGTACGGGTGCCGCTCGCCCGGCACCTTCATGTACTCGTCCACCACCTCCTGCGCCAGGTCCCGCGCCCCGCCCGGGTCCCCGGTCGCGAACAGGTCCGAGGCCAGGTTGAGCTCGCAGGACAACAGGTCCGGGTTGACGGAGGTGTACTTGGCCCGGTAGCGGGCCCGGGTGGCCGTCGTCAGCCGCAGGGCGTCCTCCAGCTGGCCGGCCCGGCGCAACGACACCGCCAGGTTCTTCGCCGCCGACAGGGTGCCGGGGAACGCCCGCCCCAGCGTCCGCTTGTAGGTCTCGTACGTCCGGCTGAGCAACTGCACCGAGTCCTCGTACCGGCCCACCTCACGCAGGTCGCGGGCCAGGTTCTGCGCGGAGGACAGTGTGTACGGGTGCTCCGGCCCGAGCACCTCCGTACGCAGGTCGTGCACCTCCTGGTCGATCTCCCGGGCCCTCGTGTACTGACCCACGAGCCGCAGGTTCAACGCCAGGTTGTTCGCGGCGGCCAGCGTGCGCGGGTGCGCCTCGTGGAAGATCTGGCTGAAGCCCTCGTGCGCCTCGGTCGCCAGCTCCATCGCCTGGCCGTAATGACCCAGCGCGCCCAGCGTGTTCGCCAGACCGCTCATGGTCATGTACGTGTGCGGGTGCGAGGGACCGAGCACCGCCTTCTGCCGCTCCAGCGTGACCTCGTCCAGCTCCTTCGCCTCCACGAACCGGCCCTGCGAACGCAGGATGTTCGACAGGTGGAACCGCAGGTACAGGTACTGCAGGTCGTTGTTGCCCAGCATCTCCTTCCACGCCTCGCGCAGTTCCTCGCCGAGCGCGTACGCGGCCTTGAAATCGCCGCGCTTCCACAGGTACCGCACCCGGTCGATCAACAGCCTGCGCGTCTCCGGCTCCTTGCAGTACCGGGCCTCCGACGGGGTCAGGTGCGACCAGATCGTGTTGAACCGTGGCCACGTCTCCGGGTTGTCGATCGGCTCGTCGTCGTCCGGCCGGGCCCCGGCCAGGATCCGGTGGACCGCGTGCCGGGCCTCGCGCTGCTCCTCCTCGCTCAGCTGCGCCCGGATCACCGCCTGCACCAGCCGGTGCACCTGGATGCTGTTGCTGACCTGGTCGACCTTGGCCAGCGCGAACCGGCCGATCTCCCGGATCACCCGCCCCAGCACCAACTTCTCCTGCAGCGAGGAGTCGTACGGCTTGAGCGCGTCGATCATCTCCTTGCTGTAGAGCAGGTTCGCGGAGATCGGCTCGGGCGCGAGGAAGGCACACAGCTGGAGCAGCCGCACGGCCGCCGGGGACCGCGACTGCAGCCGCTCGATGGAGATGTTCCAGGTGGCGGCCACCGGCTCCGGGTAACCGGGCGGCTGGTTCAGGGCCAGCACGCGGGCCGCCTGCTGCGCCAGCTGCTCGAGGTACGCGGACACCGGCGTGGCCGTCTCCGCGATCCAGGCACCCGCCTGCTCGACGGCCAGCGGCAGGTCGCCCACCGCCACCGCCACCTGCTCGGCGTCGTCCTTGCCGAGCCCGGGCGCCCGGCGCTGGAGGTGCTCGATGGACTCCTCCCGCAGGAACACGTCCACCGGCAGCGCGTCACCGTACTGCGACCAGGACTGGTTGCGGGAGGTCACCAGGACATGGCCCGGCCCGCCCGGCGGGAAGAACCGCTTGAGCGTCTCGGGATCGTCCGCGTTGTCGAAGACCAGCAACCAGCGGGACGAGGGGACCCCGCGCCGCAGCAGGTCGATCGCCTCCTGCGAGGCGGCCGCCATGTCCTCACCGGTCTGCGCGCCCAGCCGTACCGCCAGCTCCGCGAGGGCCGCGACCACGTCGTCGGTCTGCTCCGAGGAGATCCACCACACCAGGTCGTAGTCGGCCATGAACCGGTGCACGTACTCCAACGCCACCTGGGTCTTGCCCACACCACCGAGCCCGAACAGGGTCTGCGGCTGCGGCAGCACCACGGCCATGCCCCCGCCGAGCTGGTCCCGCATCCGCTCCAGCACGATGCTGCGCCCGGTGAACCCGGGGTTGCGGGGCGGCGCGTTCCAGATCTTCGGGACGGTCCCCGGGAACCGGGGGCCGGGCTGCGAGGCGCTGTTGACGCTGTCGGGCAGGGCCATGGGCCGCTCCACCGCACGCAGCAGGGCGGTGGTGGCGTGCACCTCGTCGAGCCGGAAGAGGTCCACCGGGTTGCGGTCGATGTACGGCGTGGACAGCCGTACGTCGCCCACCCTCAGCGGCACCAGCTGGCGCCGGCCCCCGGTCGGGTCCTCGGCGGCCGCGCGCTCCCACACGTCCACGGCCCGGGCCGACTTGAGGTAGGCCGTGGAGAGCAGCACCACGGTCCGGGCGGCCGTGTCGATGCTGATGCCCGTCCCCCCGCCCAGGGTGTCCCCGGGTCCGGTGTGCGCGGGCCGCTCGGCCGAGACGTCCTTCGGCACGACCCGGAAACCGGCCCGGGTGAGCACCGACTCGATCCAGTCGGCCCACATCCGGTTCTCGGCGACGTAGGACAGGAACAGGTCGGCGGGCAGGGCCGGGCGGCGCCGGGTGAAGGCGTCCCGGATGCGCAGCCGGACCTCCTCACCGATGACCGGCATGGAGGTGATGTGGCCCTCGGTGACCACGGCGGTGAGCCGTTCGAAGGCGGAGAGCAGGGAGTTGGTGAGCCCGGCCTCGTCGCCGAAGGTGGCCAGGGTCTCCTCGTAGGCGTAGTAGGGGCGGTACGGGATCTCCACAGCGCCCCAGTAGGAGGTGAGCTCGTCCCCGACCAGGCCGTTCGGGAAGCGGTCGAACTTGATCCGGGCCAGGGCCCGGCCGGCGTCGGCCTTCTCCTTCTCGCCCTCGTCGATGCGCATCGGGACCGGGTAGATCTTGATGCCGCGGTCGTTGAACCGCTCGTCGATCTGGCGGGCGACCGAGGCCGCGCCGTCGATGGACTGGTCGGACAGGGTGAAGCAGTCGACGAGGATGTCCGGGAGGTGGACCGTGCAGATGTCCGCGATGTCCGACAGGCCGGTGCGGCTGTCGATCAGGACGTAGTCGTAGTTCCGCTTCATGTCGGCGCGTAAGGCGTCGAAGAAGAGCCCGCCGCCGAGCCGGTCGTAGAAGTTGTCCCAGTCGAAGGTGGAGACGGTCGCCGAGTACTCGCGGTTCTGCCGGCCCGCCGAGACGAAGTCGAGGGTGCCGCCGTCCGGGAACTCCCAGCCGTGGGTCTCCGGGGTGAGCGAGACGGCGTGCGGCTGTATCCGCGCGTAGTCCTTGTGCCAGTCGTCGGGCCGCTGCACCGGGCTGGTCGCCGCCCAGGCGTACTCGCTGATCAGATCGATCACCCCGGTGGTGGCCCCCAGCGTCGAGGGGTCCAGGAAGGGGTGGAAGAAGCGGTGCAGGCCCGGCGCCTCCAGGTCCCAGTCCACGGCGAGGACGCGCTTGCCGTTGGCCGCCAGGATCCAGGCGGTGTTGGCCAGCGCCATGGTGCGGCCCGTGCCGCCCTTGTACGAGTAGAAGGTGACGATGCGTCCGTCACGGCTGTCGCTGTCGCTGTCACTGCTCGCTGTCATCCGCGTCCCCCCGGTCGGTGTCGTTGTCGTCGTTGTCGTGGAGGCCGGCGCCCGCCGGCCCTGCCCGGTGCCGGTCGGAGTCGGGTGGGAAGGGGGCACGGGGCGCCATCGGCCCGGGCGGCCCGTTCATCCCCATCGGCCCCAGCAACCGGGGCCGTTCGATGGAGGTGTCGCCCTTCGGCGGATACGGCTGCGCGTGTCTGAGGAACTGCTGGGCGGCGGCCTCGACCACCTGCGGCAGGATCTGCCCGAGGGTCTCCACGTTCGCCACGCCGTTCGCGGCGGCCCGGCAGGCAGCCCGGCCCTGACTCATCGTCTTGGGCATGGTGTTCTCCAGCCGGTCGGCCAGCTCGTTCTCCTTCGACCGGCTCTGATGGTCGTACCGGTTCCACGGCACGACCACGTTGACCCACGGCCTGGGCTCCCGGTCGAAGGCGGCCAGGCGCCGGCGCCGCTGCTCGTCCTCCACCGCCCACCGGTCGACGATCAGGATCTCAGGCCGGGTCGGCAGCTGCTTGCTGTCGAGGTGCCCGGCCTCGTCGTCGAAGGAGGACATGGTGGTCTGGTAGTTGAGGTTCTTGACCAGGTCCTCGGCGACGTAGGCGATGGGCCGCTGGGCGACCGGGTGGTACGGGTTCCACTCCAGCGCGGTGTCCCCGTAGTACTCGGGGGTGCGGCCCTCGGGCAGATCGTGCCGGGAGGCGGCGGCCACGGTCACGTGCAGGGTGCGGGCGGGGCTGCCGCTGGAGCCGAAGGCGCTCGGTACGTTGCGGTAGTCCAGCGGGCGGATGGGGTCCAGGTGGGCGGTCTCGGCGACCTGGACGATGCGCCGGGCGAGTTCGTACACGGCGTGTTCGTACTGCTCGGCGTAACCGCGCAGTTTGATCAGCCCGTACAGGCCGTCGGTGACGTAGCGCTCGCCGAAGGTGTTGTGGTTGAACTGCAACCGCTCGGCGGGTCCCGGGAGTTGCTCCGGCGGCACCGGCACCCATAACGCGGGCACGATGGCCTCGGCCTGTTTGTTGCTGACCGCGCCGTGCTGGACGGCGCGCTGCGCGAAGGCGAACCACTCCTTCCCGCACATCTCGCTCGCGAAGTACCGCGGCGAGAACAGGGGAACGAAGACGCGGCAGTTGGCGAGTGCCCGGGCGAGCCGTTCGGACCAGCCCTCGCCGCTGCGTATCTCCCGGTCCATGAACCCGACGTCGTACCCGGCGCGCAGGTCCGTCAGCGCCATGACATGCCCGCAGAGATCACGGAAAAGGCGCTCGACCCACATGTCCGGGTCGGGGCCCCCGGCCCCGAACCTCGGTGTATGTGCGTAACTGAGAAAAAAGTACGGCTCCCCTGATGCGGGCACACGACCCCCGTCCCGAAGATGCGAAGCGAAGAAACATCATTCCGGAGCTGCTTCGCCACATCCCCTCATCGTTCAGTCAATCAGCGTCTGTTTTCGGTCATCCAGTCAAGGGCGTGATCGACGGCCTCCGGGAGGGAGAAGAGCATGGTCGACGCGCCTCCCACCCGCCCCCTGCGCACCCGTGAATCCGGGAACGCGTCACCGATCACCGCGAAATCGCTGTCATCCAGCGCGACGTCCTCGTATGCGGTCCACTCCCCCTCCTGCCGGTGCCTTTGCGGCCCCGGAAGGTTCACCTTCACCACACACTCGTACATGCGCAAGGGGGGCTTCGGAATTCGGTACTCCGCGAGATGGAAAGCGGTACAGACCGAAAACCCCACATTGATCATGAGTACCTGCCCGCCCTCCCAGCACAGCTTTCCCAGGGGTGTCTCTTCCCCCAGATGGCTTTCGGGACGATGACCTGCGCACAGCCGCTCCGCGTCCGCCCCGAGGGCCGCGAAGGAGGTCTGCGGATGGGCGCTGCGCGCGGCGCCCGGCGCGGTGCGGACGGCCTCGGCGAGGGACCCCATGCCCTGGCTCGGGGTGCTCGCCGGGTCGAAGGCGGCCATCCGCTCGCGGAAGGCCCGCACCCCGGCCTCGTCCAGACCGCGGATCCGCTCCAGGTGGGCGGTGGAGGTCTTGGAGTTCTCCGGGGTGAACGCCGGGACCACCAGGGTGCCGCGCGGCCCGAGGACGCCCGTCAGGGCGTCGCGGAGCACTTCCGCGCGCAGGCCCGTCCCGCCGAGGGAGGAGTGCACCAGGAGCCGCATGCCGGGGCGGACCCCGGCCAGCCGTAACTGCACCGCGAGCCGGAGCCTGCCGGGGGTGGGAGAGGGCTCCGAGGACGGCGCCGGGGAGGGCGCCGGGGAGGGCGCCGGGGAGGGCGCGGTCACGCGTCGACCGTCTTCAGTTCGTAGCGCAGCTCCGCGACCAGGCTCTTTCCGGTGACGGTCAGCTCGGCCGCCTCCGAGAGCCGGTCCAACGCACGGTGGATCCGCTCCGCGCCGCCCGGCTCGGACGTCGCCGTGGCCCGCCGGTACGCCTCCACCGCCACCCGCTCGTGCACGTCGGCCAGCAGCCGGGACACCGGGACCGGCCGCTCCCGCCACGGCGAGGGGTGCTGCCACTCCCCGTCCAGCGCGTACAGGTCGGCCACCTCGGTCAGCGCCCGCAGCCGGGTCCGCCGCCGCCCGGTCAGCAGTGCCAGCGCGGTCTCCCGCACCCCCGCCGCGTAGGGAACCCCGAGCGCCCCCGGCCCGTGCCGCCCGGCCTCACCCCAGCCGCCCGACCGCGGGCCGCCCGCGAGCGGGGTCAGCGTGGTCAGCCCGGTGGCCGCCGCCCGGGCGAACTCCGGCACCGCCTTGTGCAGCAGCGCCCACGCCCGGTCCAGCCTGCCCCGCCACTCCTCGGCCTCCCCGGCGCCGAGGCGCAGCCTGGGCGGGCGGGGGAAGCAGTTGCGGTACGGGTCGAGGTCCTCCAGGGCCACCGGCGCCGCGTCCGGCCCGGGAGACCAGGTACGTACGGGCTGCCAGCGGGCGTCCCCCGCCGTGGGCCCGAAGCGGTGCTCGGCGCGACCGTCCCGTACGGCGTACCCCTCGTCGGTGACGTGCAGCGCGGCCCGGCCCTCCGTGCCGGGCTCCCCGAGCCGCAGCAGGCCCAGCGTCGGCAGGTACACCTCGCCGTCCCGGTAGGCCACCTCGGCCGGCAGGTCCAGCCCGCCGCGGAGCACGGCCGCGGCCGCCAGGGCGGTGAGCCTGCGCGTCGCCTCCTGGGCGTCCTGCCTGCCGTCGCGGGCGGCGTCCAGGGCCGCCAGGACCCAGGTCCGGGTGAAGGGGTGGTCCAGTACGGCGTCCAGCGCGTCCGTGCCCGCCTCCCCGGCCCGTTCCACGGCGGCCAGCAGCTCCCAGGCGTGCGCCCAGCCGGGGTCGGCGGCGAGGTCCGCGTGCAGCCGGGCCAGCAGGATCCGGGTCAGCTCCTCCTGGGAGCGGGCGAGTTCGGCGGGGTCGGACAGCTGCGGCGCCGTCTCCCGGGGCGCGGTGCGGCCCTCGACCCCGTCCACGAGTTCGCGCAGGTCGCTGCAGTAGACGGAGGGGTTGTCGAAGCCGTTCCGGTCGCGGTAGCGGTGGGTGTAGAGCCCGCCCCCGCACGAACGTACGACGGGGCAGCGGCGGCACGAGTCGCTGACGCCCGCGAGGCCCTGCTGCCGGGCGCGGACCCCGGGATGGGCCGCGACCTGGTCAAACGCGTGGTCGAAGACATTGAAGCCGGTGGCGGCGGCCCCCTCGAAGGCGCTCTTGAGGGAGTCGACCTGTTCCAGGGTCCCGTCGGTCTCGACGACGACGAGGTCGGTGGGGGCGAGACCGAGCGACTCGGTGAGGCTGGGGCCGCCGCGCAGGGTGGAGAGCAGGGACTCGAAGAGCCGTACGGGCACCGGGCGTCCCCGTCGGTCCCAGTGGTCGAAGATCCGCAGCAGCCAGCGCGCGTACGCGTCGGGGGCGCCGTCGGGGCGGGCCGGAGGTGTTTCCCAGGTGGCGTGGGGGAGGAGGAAGTCCACGCGCGGGGGCTCCAGTTCGACCAGCGCGTCCAGTACGGCGACGGGGTCGTTGGCCACGTCCACGGTGCAGAGCAGACCCTGGTAGAGGTGGCGGTACGGCTCGGAGCGGAGCAGTGCGACGGCGGCCAGGACCAGCGGGTGGCTCGTACGGCCGTCGGCGAAGCGACGGTGTCGGTCGTTGGCGGCGCGGTCCCCGTCGAGGGAGATGCCGACCCGGACGCCGTACTCGTCGAAGAGGTCGAGGTAACGGGTGCTGAGCTGGAGCCCGTTGGTGTGGATCCGCAGGTCGAGGTCGGCGATGCCGTGGAGAGCCCGGGTGAACTCCTCGCACACGAGGCGGAGCCGGGCGGTGCCCGCCAACAGGGGTTCCCCTCCATGGAGAATCACCGTGACGGAGGGGAGTGCATGGTCACGGGCATGTTCGGCAAGCCTGGACGCGGTATGCGAAATAACCTCGGGGGAGATCACTTTCGGCCGGGCTCGCCAGCTCTGATCTGCGTGTTCGTAGACATAGCAATGATCACAAGCAAGATCGCATCTGCTGTGAACTTTCAGGACGATCTCGCGAAATGCGATCAGGCCGGTCATTCCACCAGTCTAGAGCGCGGAGTTCGGTCAGAGCGCGGAGTTGAAGATCGGTGCCTGAACCGGACGAGCGGATTCGGCCGGCAGGACACGACCGAGCGTCGTCGCCGCGGCCGCGGTGTGGACGTCGATCTTGCCGAGCGGGACCCGGTGGGCCTTGACCGAGCTGGTCGCGGGGGATGCTGAAGTGTTCACGGCACCGTCCTTGGGGAAGCCATGTGGAATGGACATGTGAATGACAACGGCTACACGCTGCTGTCAAGCAGGGACTTTACTAGGACAGTCCCCCTTGGCAACACGAGACATGACGCCTGGTCAAGACTTCCATGCAGTGCGCGGCGGATTTCTCAAGAGGGCGGATTCGGCCGTTTGCCGCAAAGAAAGATCCTTTTCATCGCCGGGGGTCCGGGCAGTGGCCTCGGCCGGTCCGGACCTATGTCGACCGCACCCCGCTGACCTGGTGCGATGCGAGCGCGTGTCCCGCCGGCCGAAAGTCCGGCCCGGCCGAGGTGGAACCGCCCCCGCCGAACAGCAGGAAGAGTGCGGTGATGACCGCGGCGGCGGCGGCGATCGCGCCGACGATGTCCCCCTTGGAGGCGGCTCCGGCGGCCGCCTTGGTGTGCTTGTAGACGGCGTAGCCGACAAGGAGCCCGACGGCGAGGATGAGCAGGCCGACGTCGTCGATGTGCAGGGTCATGGGACAGCCTCCACGGCTCGTGGGGCCCACCCGTCGGGTGGCGGCGGGCCCGGAGGCGTGGACTTTACAAGGACGTGCGCCGTTCTCAACGCCGAAGTGATTGCTTTCGAGTTGGGATCGCCGAGGGCGGGCGGAGGGGTCGAAGGATGGGGTCACACAAGGGGTGTGGGGGTCAACGAGCCCTAGGCGGGCTGCTGTTCGGTGAGGTCCGGTGCCGGCAGGTCGCGCAGCAGCCAGTTCAGTACGTCGGGCAGCGCGCGCAGGGCGGCGAAATGCGCGGCGGCGGGAACGATGTTGGTCGTGGCCCCGGGGATGCGGCGGGCCAGCCAACGGGAATGGCCCACGGGGGAGAACACGTCGAGCTCGCCGTGCCAGATCATCACCGGGCAGCGGATGTCGGCCGGGTCGAAGCCCCAGGGGCGGCTGAAGGCGAGCACGTCGTCGATCCATCCGTACGCCGAATGGCGCAGCCCCTCGCGGTAGTTCCGCAGGAGCATCGACCGTAGGCCGGCGTCCGAGACGATCATGCGGTCGTTGTCGGTCAGCTCCCGGCGCAGTTCGTCCAACAGTCGGCCGGGGTCCTTGCGGATGCCGGCGGCGCGCGGGATCAGCCGGGCCGCCAGTTCCTCGGGGTCGTCGGTGGCGGTGGTGTACTCCCGCACGTTCGACGCGGCCATCCCGGCGAACCAGTCCAGGTCCTCCGCGTCCCGGGGGGCGAGGCCGACCATCGTCGCGGTCCGGGTGACCCGGTCCGGGAGGAGGGCGGCGCAGGCGAGTGCGCCGGCGGCGCCGCCGGAGCGGCCGGCGACCGCGAAGGTGTCCAGGCCGAGGGCGTCGGCGATGGCGGCCACGTCCTGGGCCACGTCGGCGACGGTGCGGCCCACGTGGCGGTCGGAGCCGCCGTAGCCGGGTCTGTCGTAGGCGATGAGCTGCATCCGGCGCTGGTAGAGGACCATGCCCCGGGGGGCCGGGCCGAGGCGGCTGCCGGGCATGCCGTGCAGCAGAAAGACGGGTTTACCGTCGGGGTCGCCCCAGCGCTCCACGGTCAGAGCGCGCCCGTCCGCTGTGCGCACCTGATTGCGCACGCGCTCCCTCCTTCACGGTCGATGTGAGTCGTCACCGCGATTGTGCGCGCTGGGGGAGGAGCGCGGTAGGGCGCACTTCCGGCGGAATTATTGTGAATGCCTTCACGAGCCCGAGAGAGCCTTTGTTCCTCTTGCATATGCCCTGGTCAAGGGGGCGCGTCAGGGGGCGAACGGGCGTGAACGGGCGTGAACGGATGCCCGGATGCCGGGAAAGGCCTTTTGGTGCGACGGCTTCCGCTTTCGGATGTCGAATTGGGTCGTCGGGTCGTCGGGTCGTCGGGTCGACCGGGTGGGCCGAGTCTCCGGGCCGGGAAATGGGGGAGTTTCCCGACCCGTCGGCGCGAGAAGTGCCGGCCGGCCCCTCGTCTCAGGTGCGGGGGACGAGCAGGGCCGCCGCCGAGCGGGCCTGCTCCAGGGCCCGGGCGCGGTCCGCGCCCCGCTGGCCCAGGACCACGCGGGTGCTCAGGCCGTCCAACAGGGCGAGCAGCTCCGAGGCGCGCGCGGGCACGTCCAGGGGTGCGAAGCGGCCCTGGTCCACGCCCTTGGTCAGGAGCGCCTCCAGATCCTGCTGCCAGCTGTCGTCGATCTCCTCCTGGGCGGCCTTCAGTGGCTGGTTGGAGGCGGTACGGGCCCACAGCTCGATCCACAGCGTCCAGCGCGGGTCGCGGGGGCCCTCGGGGAGGTAGAGCTCCAGGAACTGGTCCAGCTTGCGCGTCGCCGTCACCCTGCGGCCCAGCAGCGCCCGGCGCTCCCCGGTGAGCTGCTCCTCGCTCCAGCGCAGGGCCTCCAGCAGGAGCCGGTCCTTGCTGCCGAAGTAGTACAGGATGTGGCCGCCGCTGGTGCCGAGCCGCTCGGCCAGCGCCGACATGGTGAGCGCGGCCAGTCCGTCTTCGGCGATGGCCGCCATGGCCTCTTCCAGCATCCGCTCCTGGGCGATCTGCCCGTCGCGCCGCCGTGCTGCTCCCGCCACCGCTCCCGCCCTCCGGATCTTCGTGGATCGACCTTATCCCGGACAGGGTCTTGACGGGGCCGAGGTCCACCCCTCATCTTGAATGCCATTCAAGAAGTTAGAACGCCATTCAAGATCGCTCAAGGTCAGGGGTCCTCATGGGACAGCAGGAGACAATCGACGTCGACGAGGTGTTCCGGGTCGAGACCCACGGGATCGATCCCATTCCCGACGCCGAACGCCACGGCAGCGCCAAGGACCTCTTCTGGCTCTGGTTCGGCTCCAACCTCACCTTCACCTACGTGATCAACGGCGCCCTCGCCGTCGCCTTCGGGCTCTCCTTCTGGCAGGCCACCGCCGTGGTCGTGATCGGCGGACTCTCCTTCTTCGCCATCAGCGCCGCCGGACTCAGCGGCATCCGCACCGGCACCGCCACCCTGGTCATCTCCCGCGCCACCTTCGGGGTGCGCGGCAACTTCCCGGCCGGCGTCCTCAACTGGGTGGTGAGCATCGGCTACACCATCGTCAACACCGTGGTCGGCACCCTCGCCCTGGAAGTCTTCTTCGCCGAGATCGGCTGGCAGAGCGGCACCGCCGGCCGCGCCGTCGCCCTCCTCGTCACCCTCGCGCTGACCTTCGCCGTCGCCATGTGGGGACACGCCACCGTGCAGTTCGCCGAACGCTGGATGGCCTACGTCCTCGCCGCCGGCTTCGGAGTCCTGCTCCTCTTCGTCATCCCCGGCACCGACACCGCCGCCCCGGCCGGCGCCGCCCCCGGGCTCTCCGGCTGGAGCCTCGCCTTCGTGGTCATGCTCGCCGGCCCCTTCTCGTACCTGCCGATGCCCGCCGACTACACCCGCTACCTGCCCCGGACCACCTCGCTGAAGTCCATCACCTGGATGGGCGCCCTCGGCGGCTTCCTCTCCTCGGTCGCCCTCGGCGTCGCGGGCGTCGCCGCCGCCACCCGGACCGACATGACCGACGCGGTCGCCGGAGCCGAGAGCCTGCTGCCCGGCTGGTTCCAGCCGCTGTTCCTGGCCCTCGTACTCGGCGGCTCGGTCACCAACTCGATCATCACGCTCTACTCCTCCAGCCTGAACCTCCAGGTCCTCGGCATCCCCTGGAGCCGCGCCCGCGCCATCGTCATCAGCGCCGCCGTCACCGCCCTCGGCTCGCTCGCCGCGCTCTTCCTCACCGACTTCACCACCTCCCTCCTCTCCTTCCTCTCCCTGCTGATCATCGTGTTCGCCCCCTGGGGCGGAGTCTTCCTCGCCGACATGCTGCTGCGCCGCTGCCACTACGACGCCGACGCACTGCACGCCGGGAGCGCCGGCGCCTACTGGTACCGCTCCGGCTACCACCCCGCCGGCATCGCCGCCCTGCTCACCGGAATGACCTTCGCGGCCCTGACCTGCGACTCCGAGCTGTGGACCGGGCCCCTGGTCGCCCCGCTCGGCGGCGCCGACCTCACCCTGCTCGGCTCGGTCGTCTCCGGACTCACCTACTGGGCCCTCACCCGCCGCCGGGTCGCGGCGTACGCCCCGGCCGCCTGAACGACACCGCACACGCAATGGAGCACCCCCGCATGGCACGCCACCCCTTCCCCGCCGACCTGCTGCTCACCGGAGCCCGGATCCACACCGTCGACCCCGACCTGCCCGAGGCCGAAGCCCTCGCCGTCCACGACGGGCGGATCGTCTGGGTCGGCCCGGACGCCGAGGCCGCCGCCTGGGCCGGCCCCGACACCCAGCGGATCGACGCGGGCGGCAAGCTCGTCCTGCCCGGCTTCATCGACGCCCACAACCACGTCCGGCTCGGCTCCGACGCGGACTGCGTCCAGCTCGCCGGGGTGCGCACCCTCGCGGGCATCCACGAGCGGATCCTGGCCTGGCGGGAGGCCAACCCGGACGCCGACTGGATCGAGGCCGAGGCCTTCGACTACTCCGCCATCCCCGGCGGGCGGATGCCGTGCGCCGCCGACCTGGACCCCGTCACCGGCGACACCCCGGCGATCGTGCTCTCGTACGACGTGCACACGGCCTGGCTGAACACGGCGGCCATGCGGCGCCTCGGGGTCTCGCGGGACCGCACCGACCTCCCCTTCGGCACGGCGGCGGTGGACCCCGAGACCGGCGAACCCACCGGATTCGTCCAGGACTTCGCCATCAAGGGACTCTCCCGCGCCGGCCACCGGGCCCTGCGCGAGCTGGGCGTGCCGTGGGCCTCGCCGGACCGGCAGTACGGGCGACTCGCCAAGAGCCTCGACGACGCCATCGGCTTCGGCATCACCACGGTGGTCGAGCCGCAGAACTCCCTCGACGACCTCGAACTCTTCGAACGGGCCCGTTCCGAGGGCCGGTTGCGCTCCCGGATCGTCGCGGCGCTGTTCCACCCGCGCGGCACCGGCGACGCCGAACTCGACGAATTCGCCGACGCGGCCCGGCGGTTCGCCGGGGACCGGCTGCGGGTCGGCCCGCTCAAGCTGTACATCGACGACGTGGTGGAACCGCGCACGGCCGCACTGCTGGAGCCGTACACCGGCTGCGGCGCGCACCGGGGCGAGACCTTCTACCCGGCGGAGGAGTTCGCGGACCTGCTGGCGAAGCTGGACGCGCGCGGCTTCCAGTGCTTCGTCCACGCGACCGGCGACCGGGGCATCCGGACCGTCCTGGACGCGGTGGAGCACGCGCGGACCCTGAACGGCCCGCGCGACGCCCGCCACCAGGTGGTCCACGTGGAATGCCTCGACCCGGCGGACGTACCGCGCTTCGCGGCGCTCGGCGTGATCGCGTGCATGCAGCCGAGGCACTGCGCGCCGGAGATCGCGGGCCCCGGCCAGGACTGGGCGGAGAACGTGGGCGAGGACCGCTGGCACAAGGCCTGGCCGATGCGGAGCCTGCACGAGGCGGGGGCGGTGCTGGCGTTCTCCAGCGACTGGAACGTGGCGGAGATGGACCCGATGGTCGGCATCTACACGGCGGTGACGCGCCGCCCGCTGTCCGGCGACGGCCCGGCCTGGCAGCCGGCCGAGACGGTGGACGTGGAGACGGCCGTGTACGGCTACACGATGGGCTCGGCCCACGCCAACTTCCTGGAGCGGGAGCGCGGTTCCCTCACCGTGGGCAAGGCCGCGGACTTCGTGATCCTGTCCCGGGACATCCTCACCGTCCCGGCGGACGAGATCCCGGGCACGGTCGCCGAGACGGTCGTGGTGGCGGGCGAGGTGGTGCACCGGGTGGCTTGATCCCCTGCCCTCTTCCCGCTGAACACCCTTTAGTGTGAGGCCACTTGGGGCAGCAGCCCTGAGGGGGGTGGGGGAGATGGACGTACTCGTCGAAATGGTGGCCCTGGCGCTCGTCGCGCTGGCGGCAGGCACCCTGACGCGCAGGACGGTCGCCCGCCGGGCGGAGGCCCGGACGGCGGCCGCCACGGGCGGGGCCGCCGTCGCCGTCCCCTGCCAGGCGCGCCGGCGGCAGGGGGTCCGGCGGCGGTTCTTCGGCTACGGCAAGCTGCGGACCGGCGCGGACGGTACGGGCGCGGTCTTCGCGGCCCCCCTGCGCCGGGCGGTCGCGCTGCCCATGGGCGGGAGGGTGGTCGCTCGGGGGAGCCGGCGCCCGGGTATGCAGGTGCTGGAGTACCGGGCTCCGGACGGGCAGCGGATCGACTTCCTGGTCTACGACGCCGAAGCGGCCCGCACGGCCCGCCTGCTGGGCGTCCCGGACCCGGCGGACCTCGGCTAGCGCTCGGGCCGGTACCGGAGCGGCTCGTCCAGGGGCCCTCGCGGCAGCGACCTCCGTCCGGCCGAACTCCTTGACCAGCGTGATGGTCTGCGGGTCGGGCTGCCGGGCCCCTGCGGGGTGCTCGGTGGTGTGCGGTACGGCTCGGGCTGCGCCCGGGGCGGCGCCTCAATCGCCGGCGGGGCTGGGTGGTGTGGGTGGTGCGGGGCCCCGCACGAGGGTCTCCTCGGCTCGGCGCGTGCGGGCACGTCCCGGCAAGGCGGCCCTGGTCGCGCCTCGTCCTGCGGGGACCCTCCTGCGTGTCCCCGC
>NZ_JBGBPT010000110.1:0-26491 GCF_041106355.1 Streptomyces sp. BF23-19
GGGCGCCCCTCCGCCTTGCGAGGCACCGCACCGGACGACCCGGGCCCACCCGACAAGATCCGAAAGAGACGACCTAGCTCCCCGGGTTGTACGCCTGCTTGGTCGCGCAGGTCCAGATGACCGGCTTGAGCTTGCCCTTCGCGTTCACGGCCGAGCCGCCGACCCGGTCGGTGTCCGAGACCGCTTCGGCCATGCTCGCCCCGCCCGCGGCCAGCCGCGGCAGGGCCTTGACCGGGCCGGAGCCGGACCGCAGGAGTGCCTGGTCCGGCAGGGTCAGCATGTCCGGGTGGAACTTGGCCGTGCCGACGGTGAGGTTCGTCGTCGCGCTGATCGCCTCGAACGTGGCGTACGGGTGCGTGCTCAGCACGGCCGGGGAGGTGGGGGTCCCGGTGAGCGGGGGCTCCCAGACGAGCGGGGTGTACTCGTACCACGGTCCGGCCCAGTCGTAGCCGACGACCCGGCCGCTCTCGTCCATGTCCTGGACGTAGCTGTCGTTCGCCGTGGGGGCCAGCAGCCGGGCGGCGGAGCCGTCTCCCGGCCACAGCACCGGGTGGGTGCCCTCCAGGTGCTGCCCGGTCTCGGGGACCTCGTAGTCCTGGGCGGCCATGCCGAGGATGTCGCCCCGGTTGTTGATGCCGGTGACCATCGCGATCCGGGACCCCGGACCGGCCTCGGCCGGGAGCGGCAGCTCGCGGACCTTCTGGCCGTCCTTCCAGACGGTGGCGACCCCGGCGTCGGAGCGGGAGACCACGTACCCGGCGTCGTTGACGTCGGCCTCGATGTCGTGTCCGTAGCTGTCCGGCAGCAGGGTGATGGCCGCGTCGCCCACCCGGTAGGTGAACAGGGAGTGGAGGTCGACCCCGTGGAGGACCCCCACCATCAGGCCGTGCGCGTTGACCGCGATCACCTGCCCGCTCTGGTCCGGGTCGCTCAGCGGGACCCGGTGCACGGTGGTGCCGGTCCAGTAGACGGGCTTGCGGCCCGAGACGCCGACGGCGAGGTTGCCCGCACCGAGGCCGAAGACACCCTGGCTGGGCGGGATGTCGCGGACGTACGACTCGTCCCCGATCGAGCCGAGGACCTGGATCTTCGGTGCGCACTTCGCGTCGGCAGCCGCGGCCGGGCCCGTCGCGCTGATCAGGCCGGCCACGACGATGGCGGCGGCGGCCGCGGACATGCTTCTTCTCATGTGGTTGTCCCCCCTGGACAGGTGCTGTTCCCCGTTGAGTCATGACACGTGCACGCCACATGTTGCCTGATCTTGAGACGGATGTGGCCTGAATGACGCGTGTTGATCCGGACCGGACCGTTCTCCACCTCGACCGACGGTTCACAGAAGGGCAAGCGACCGCTTAGTATGCGCGCGGAGCGTGGTTCATCGACGGCGGCTGGAGGCCCCGGATGCAGGCATGGCGAGTACATACCCCCGGCGAACCCCGAGAGGCCCTGCGCCTCGAAGAGATTCCCGAACCGGTCCCGGGCGAGGGCGAGGTGCGGCTGCAGGTGCTCGCGGCGAACCTCAACTTCCCCGATGCGCTGCTCGTCCGCGGCCAGTACCAGATCCGCCCGCCGCTGCCCTTCACCCCCGGCGTCGAGATCTGCGGCCTCACCGACGACGGCCGCCGCGTCATCGCCACCCCGAGCCTGCCCCACGGCGGCTTCGCCGAGTACGTGATCGCGTCCGAGCGCGCCCTGCTGCCGGCCCCCAAGAGCCTGAACGACGCCCAGGCCGCCGCCCTGCACATCGGCTACCAGACCGGCTGGTTCGGCCTGCACCGCCGGGCGCGCCTCCAGCCGGGCGAGACCCTCCTCGTGCACGCCGCCGCCGGCGGGGTCGGCAGCGCCGCCGTCCAGCTCGGCAAGGCCGCGGGCGCCACCGTCATCGGGGTCGTCGGCGGCAAGGCCAAGGTGTCCACCGCGGAGGAACTCGGCTGCGACCTGGTGATCGACCGGACGACCGAGGACGTCGTCGCGCGCGTGAAGGAGTTCACCGGCGGGCGCGGAGCCGACGTGGTCTACGACCCCGTCGGCGGCGACTCGTACACCGCCTCCGCCAAATGCGTGGCCTTCGAGGGCCGCATCGTCGTCGTCGGCTTCGCGAGCGGCACCATCCCCACCCCCGCCCTCAACCACGCCCTCGTCAAGAACTACTCGATCCTCGGCCTCCACTGGGGCCTCTACGCGACCAAGGACCCGGCGGCGATCCTGGCCTGCCACACCGAGCTGACCCGCCTCGCGGACGAAGCCGCCATCAAGCCCCTGATCAGCGAACTCGTCGCACTTCCCGCCGTCGCCGACGCCGTGCAGCGCCTCGCCGACGGGACCACCACCGGCCGGGTCGTCCTGGCCATGCCCCGGCAGCCGGGTGTGACCCGATGACCGCGATCACCGCAGAGCACCTGCTCACCCGCGTCCGCGACCTGCTCGCCGCCCACCCGCCCGCCGACACCGACCGCAGCGCGTTCCTGCGCGCCCGCTTCGACGCCGGACTCGCCTGGGTCCACTACCCCGAGGGCCTCGGCGGCCTCGGCGCGCCCCGTTCCCTCCAGGTCGTCGTCGACGCCGAACTGGAAGCCGCCGGCGCCCCCGACAACGACCCGCGGCGCATCGGCATCGGCCTCGGCATGGCCGCCCCCACGATCCTCGCCTACGGCACCGACGAGCAGAAGCAGCGCTTCCTGCGCCCCCTGTGGACCGGCGAAGAGGTCTGGTGCCAGCTCTTCAGCGAGCCCGGCGCCGGCTCCGACCTCGCCGCGCTCGGCACCCGCGCGGTCCGCGAGAGCGGCTCCGGCGATTGGATCGTCGACGGGCAGAAGGTGTGGACCTCCAGCGCCCACACCGCCCGCTGGGCCATCCTGATCGCCCGCACCGACCCCGGGCTCCCCAAGCACCAGGGCATCACCTACTTCCTCTGCGACATGCACGCCCCGGGCGTCGAGGTCCGGCCGCTGCGCCAGATCACCGGCGAGGCCGAGTTCAACGAGGTCTTCCTCACCGGCGTCCGCATCCCCGACTCCCACCGCCTCGGCGCCGTCGGCGAAGGCTGGGCGGTCGCCCGCACCACCCTGATGAACGAACGGGTCTCCATCGGCGGCATGCGCATCCCCCGCGAGGGCGGCATGATCGCCCCCGTCGCCGCCGCCTGGCGCGAACGCCCCGAGCTGCGCACCCACGCCCTCCACCAACGGCTGCTGGAACTGTGGGTCGAGGCCGAGGTCGCCCGCCTCACCGGGGAACGGCTGCGCCAGCAGCTCGTCGCCGGACAGCCCGGCCCCGAGGGATCCGGCATGAAGCTCACCTTCGCCCGGCTCAACCAGGAGATCAGCGGACTGGAGGTCGAACTCCTCGCGGAGGAGGGCCTCCTGTACGACGACTGGACCATGCGCCGGCCCGAAGGCGTCGACTTCACCGGCCGCGAGGCCGGCTACCGCTACCTGCGCGCCAAGGGCAACAGCATCGAGGGCGGCACCAGCGAAATCCTCCTCAACATCGTCGCCGAACGCGTCCTCGGCCTGCCCCCCGAGCCGCGCGACGACAAGGACCTCGCCTGGAAGGACCTGAGCCGATGACCACCGCGGCGGCACCGACCGACCTGCTCTACTCCGAGGCCGAGGAGGAGCTCCGCTCCGCCGTACGCGCACTCCTCACCGACCGCTGCGACGCGAAGAGCGTCCTCGACCGGGCCGAGACCGGCAGCCCGCACGACCCGGCGCTCTGGCACACCCTCGCCGCCGGGATCGGCGCGGCCGGGCTCCTCGTGCCCGAGAAACTCGGCGGGCAGGGCGCGAGCCACCGCGAGGCGGCCGTGGTCCTGGAGGAGCTGGGCCGGGCCGTGGCGCCCGTGCCCTACCTGACGAGCGCCGTCCTCGCCACGGAGATCCTGCTCGGCTGCGACACCGCGGAAGCCGCTTCGCTGCTCCGTGAGTTGGCCTCGGGCAGCACGGTGTGCGTCCCCGCCGTGCCGCTGACGCTGGCCCCGGGCGTGCCCCTCCCGGCCCCCGTCCGGGACCTCGGCGACGGGATCCTGACCGGCACGGTCACCTCCGTGGCGGACGCGGTGGCCGCCGACGTCCTGCTGGTCCTGGCCGACACCGGGCTCCACGCCGTCCCGGCGTCCGCTGCCCGGCTGACCCCGCGTGTCCCGCTGGACCTGACCCGCCCGCTCGCCACCGTCACGCTGGAAGCGGCCGCGGGCACCCGCCTGGCGGACCTCGGAACGGCCCGGGCGGCCGTCGCCGGGGCCCTGCTCTCCGGAGCCGGACTGCTCGCCTCCGAACAGCTCGGACTCGCCGAGTGGTGCCTGACGGAGACCGTCGGCCACGTCCGGAGCCGCCACCAGTTCAACCGTCCCGTCGGCTCCTTCCAGGCCCTCAAGCACCGCCTCGCCCGGCTCTGGCTCGACGTGGCCTCCGCGCGTGCGGCGGCGCGGGCCGCGGCCGACGCCCTCGCCACCTCGGCCCCCGACGCCCCGCTGACGGTCGCCGTGGCCCAGGCCTACTGCTCGGGCGTGGCCGTCCGAGCCGCCGAGGAGTGCGTACAGCTGCACGGCGGCATCGGCATGACCTGGGAACACCCGGCCCACCTCTACCTCAAGCGGGCCAAGGCCGACTCCCTGGCCCTCGGCTCGGCGGGCCACCACCGGGGTCTGGTCGCGGACTTCGCGGAACTCCCCGCGCCGTGAGCCGTGGCGCCCCGGCCGGCCCGGCGTCGGTCCGGCCGGGGCGCCACGGCAGAGCCGCATGACGGTCACGGTCGCCCGCCCCCCTGCGGCGGGCCACCGGCCGATCCCTATCCTCGCCCCATGACGGCCACCATCACCGCGCTCTCCGCCACCGCACTCCGCGCCCACCGCGACGAACTCGCCGCCCTGCTCCTCGCCGTGGTCGACGGCGGCTCCTCCCTCGGCTTCCTCGCCGGGCTCGACCGGCGGGGCGCCGCCGCCTGGTGGGACTCCCTGCTGCCCGCCGTCGAGGACGGCTCCCTCGCCCTGTGGGTCTCCCGCACCGGCGGCGACGGCCGGATCGACGGCACCGTCAGCTGGTACCGGGAGACCAAGGCGAACGGCCGCCACCGCGCCGAGCTGCGCAAACTCATGGTCCACCCGGCCGCCCGCGGCCGGGGCACCGCCCGCGCCCTGCTCGCCGAGGCCGAGTCGGCGGCCGCCCGCGCCGGGGTGGTGCTGCTGTTCCTGGACACCGAGACCGGCAGCGGGGCCGAGCGGGTCTACCGCTCCGCGGGCTGGACGGAGGCGGGCACCATTCCCGACTACGCCACCGACCCGGAGGGCCGGCTCCACCCCACGACCCTGTTCTACAAGCAGCTCCGGGGCGCCCACGGGTGACCTCGCCCGCCGCGCGGCGTTAGACCCGTAGCCGCCGGCCACCGAGCGAGGGAGTCCGTATGTCCGCAGCATCGCCCGCCGCACCACTGACCCGCCGCGCGGTTCTCCGTACCGCCTTCACCGCTGCCGTGCTCGCCGGTACGGCTGCGGCGCTGGCCCCCGTACTGCGGGCCCGGCGCCCCCGGCAGACCGTCACCCCGGCGCCGCTGGCCGAGGAGGAGACCTACCGCGGCCGGCACATCGCCGTCGATGTCGCCGGGGTCCGGATCGACGGCCGTCCGCTGCACGTCATGCGCCGGGCCGACGGCAGTTACCTCAGCGGGATCAACCACTTCGAGTCCTATTCCACGCCACTGGAAGTGGCTCGGGCCGCCGTCGACGAACTGGGCACCGCCCAGCTCGCCTTCGCGGCCCCGCACCACGGCTGACTGACCCACGGGAACGGGAGGAGCCCCGCATTGCACACCCGGCAGAACCAGAAGAACCTCACCAGCACCCAGAAGAAGCGGTTCACCGCGGCGGTGCTGGAACTCAAGCGCAAGGGTGCCTACGACGCCCTGGTGCGCACGCACGACAAGTACTTCGTGCCCGACCGCGACCGCAAGCTGCGCGTCGGGCACATGTCCCCGTCCTTCTTCCCGTGGCACCGGCGGTATCTGCTGGAGTTCGAACGACAGTTGCAGGAGATCGACCCCGGCGTGAGCGTCCCGTACTGGGACTGGACCACCGACACCAGCCCGGTCTCCTCCCTCTGGGCCGACGACTTCCTCGGCGGCACCGGCCGGGCGAGCGACCGCAAGGTGATGACCGGGCCGTTCGCCTACGACACGGGCAACTGGACGGTGACCGTGGGCATCACCGAGTCCGCGTTCCTCACCCGCAACCTCGGCCGGCCGCAGAACCCGATCGCCCTGCCCACCGCGGCCGAGCTCCAGTGGGCGATCGACGATCCGACCTACGACGTCTCCCCCTGGGACTCCACGGCCACCGCGGGAGGCTTCCGCAACAAGCTGGAGGGCTGGTCGGCCCCCAAGAGCGAGCGTTGGCGCAACCACAACAAGGTCCACCAGTGGATCGGCGGTCACATGACGGGCGGGACGGCTCCCAACGACCCGGCGTTCTGGCTGCACCACGCCTTCGTCGACCTGATCTGGGACCGCTGGCAGCAGAAGCACCCCGGCTCCGGCTACCTGCCCGCCGCCCCGCTCGCCATCGGAGACCTCCAGCGCGGCCGGGTGATCGCCCTCGACGAGCCGATGCCGCCGTGGAACATCACCCCGCGCGAGATGTCCGGCCACCAGGGCCTGTACCGCTACGAATGACCCGCACCCGAACGGCCCGTGCGCACGCAGCGGGCACGGGGAAGGGCCCCCGCCAAGTGGCGGGGGCCCTTCCGTCGATCAGCCGATCACACGATCAGGCGATCAGGCGATCAGTGGCCGTAGTCGCCACCCTCGGTGTGGTGGTCGCCGTGGCCGGAGGCGTTGACGCAGGTGTTGCCGAACGCCGGGTTCAGCAGGGCGATCACGTTCACGGTGTTGCCGCAGACGTTGACCGGGACGTGCACCGGAACCTGGAGCAGGTTGCCCGACAGGACACCGGGGGAGCCGACCGCCGCACCGTGCGCTCCGGCATCGGCGACAGCCAGACCCGCACCGGCGACCACGGCGCTACCGGTGACAGCGGTGATGGCCAGTGCCTTCGCGATACGCGACATCAAGATCTCCTCTTGAGAAATGTGGGGCGCCACAGAGTCTGTGGCATTTGACATGGCATACAACGCGGGGGAGGCCAAGGGGTCACGGCCCGTGCGCCTACCTGGTGACGGAAAACCGGACGGAGGCGAAGTACGGCCGCACCTGGCCGACCTCTCCGGGCCGCAGGACCCGCAGGGCCCGGCCCGAGCACCCGGGTCGCTCGTAGAGGGTCGCCGAGCTCCCGGTCCCGTTGGTGACGGCCCGCGCGCCGCCGCCCTCCGCCGCGACGCACCCCTTGGGGGCGGCGAGGCCGTGGACCCGGTCGTCCTGGCCGACGTACTGGAAGTCCGGGCCGGCGGCCAGGGCCGGGCCGGACACGAACGTGGCCCCCGCGAGCAGCAGGGCGACGGGCACGGCATGGTGGATACGCAGGAATCGCATGCCCGTCCAACCGGGCCGGGCCCGGACCCGGTCACGCCTTGTCACCCGTTGGACGGCTGTGCGACGGTGCCACGGCTGGACCGTCGCACCGGCACCGGCACCGGCACAGCCACCGGCACCGTCATCGCAGGAGGACGAGATGAGCGCAGAGGGCGCCCCCGACGGCCGCGGCCGGCCGCGGGTCAGGACCGCGGCCGGCGTCGTCGAAGGCCGGACCGGACCCGGTGGGACCGCGGTCTTCCTGGGCATCCCGTACGCGGCCCCGCCCGTCGGCGCCCTGCGCTTCGCGGCACCCGTGCCCCCGGCCGCCTGGGACGGCGTACGGGACTGCGCCGCCTACGGGCCCACCGCGCCCAAGGTGCCCTACCCGGACACCTTCGCGGCCCTGCTGCCCGATCCGGTGGTCCCCGGGGACGACTGCCTGAACGTGAACGTGTGGACCCCGGACCCGGCCCCCGGGGCCCGGCTGCCCGTCATGGTCTGGATCCACGGCGGGGCCCACACCCGCGGCTCCTCGGCCGTCCCCGTCTACGACGGCTCCGCCTTCGCCCGCGACGGGGTCGTGCTCGTCTCCTGCAACTTCCGGCTCGGGGTCCTCGGCTACGGCCTCTTCCCCGACGCCCCCGCCAACCGCGGCCTGCTGGACCAGATCGCCGCCCTCACCTGGGTGCGCGACAACATCACGGCCTTCGGCGGGGACCCCGACCGGGTCACCGTCTTCGGCGAGTCCGCCGGGGCCATCAGCATCGGGGCCCTCCTGGCGGCCCCGCGCGCGGCCGGGCTCTTCACCCGCGCCGTCCTGCAGAGCGGGGCCCCCGAGGTCCTGGCGCGCCCCAAGGTCCGCGCCATGGTCCGGCGGATGGCCTCGCTGCTCAAGGTCGACGCCACCGCCGCGGCCTTCACCGCCACCGCCCTGCCCGACCTGCTCGCCGCACAGGCGGCCGTCCTGCGCCGATCCGGCCCGCTCGTCGGCGGACCCGCCTTCGGCCTGGTCACCGACCCGGACACGATCCCGGCCGACCCCCTCGACACCCTGTGCGCCGCGGCCGCCTCCGACGAGGTGCCGCTGCTCCTCGGCTGGACCCGTGACGAGTACCGGCTGTGGCTCGCCCCCACCGGCGGGATGCGGCTGCTGGACCGTCTGGGCCCGCTCGCCGTCGCGCTGGCCCGCGCCCGTTCCGGCAAGGACCGGGCCGCCGTACGGGCGCTGCGCGCCACGCTGCCCGCCGCCGGTCCCGCCGAACTCGCCGGACAGTTGCTCACCGACCGGCTGCTGCGCGATCCGCTGCGCCGGCTCGCCGGGGCGCGGCGGGCGGCGCCGAGCTTCCTGTACGAGTTCGGCTGGCCCTCCGGGCTTCCGGGCCTGGGCGCCTGTCACGCCCTGGAGCTGGGCTTCGTGTTCGACACGCTCGCGGCACCGGAGTCCGCCTGGCTGGCCGGACCGGACACCCCGCAGGCGCTGGCGGACGAGATGCACGCGGCCTGGGTGCGGTTCGCGGTGACGGGCGATCCGGGTTGGGCGGCCTGGAACGGCGACGGCCCGCCGAAGGTGTTCGGCGGGCCGGAGCTCGATGGTGCGCGCGCGTCGGTGGTTACTCGACGGGCCCTTCCATGACCTTGCTGATGAACTGGACCGGCCCCTCACCCATGTTCGGCACATAGGTCTTGGCGTTGTGCTGGCCGCCCTTGATGACCTTCAACTCGGCGTGGATGGGGCCCTTGTTGCCGTAGGTGGCGATGAATTTCTGCACGTCGGGCAGCGTCTTCTTGTTGTTCTCGCTGTCGCCGACCTGGAAGGCGAGGTAGACCTCTGGCCCCTTGGTGTCGATGAGGTGCTTCGCCAGCAGCTCCGGGTTGTTCTCGGCCTTCTCCTTGTCGTGGCCCTTCCACAGGGAGGAGTCCGGGACGATGTCCGGGCCGGAGGCGATCACGGCCTTGAACTTGTCCGGGTGCTTCAGCACGGCCTTCAGGCCCGCGAAACCACCGGTGGAGGAGCCCATGAAGGCCCAGCCGTCACGGGACTTGACGGTGCGGAAGTTCGCCTTCATCAGGTCCGGGACGTCCTCGGTCAGCCAGGTGCCCATCTTGGGCTGGCCGGGGATGTCGGAACCGTCCCAGTAGACGCCCTTGTCGTCCGGCCCCGGGTTGAGCACCGGCATGGCCAGGATGAAGGGCTTGCTCTTGCCCTCCGCGTACCACTTGCTGATGCTGGTCTGGAGACCGAGGTCGGTGCCCATCCAGTAGTTGCTGGGGTAACCCGCGCCGCCCGGGAGGGCGATCAGGACCGGGAAGCCGCTCTTGGCGAACTTCGGGTCGTTGTACTCCTTGGGGGCCCAGACCCAGACCTTGCCCTTGAAGCCGGACTTCTTGCCGTCCAGCGTGGTGACGGCCACGTGCGTGCCGTCGGGGAGGGTCATCGTGTTCTTGAACTCGGCGGTCGGCCCGGTCGGCATGAGCATCTTGGAGTTCGGCGGGGGAGCGTCGTTCTTCTTGCCGCCACCCGCGGGCGCCTGCCCGAAGGACACCGACGAGCCCTTGTCCGTGAACGGGGGTATCTCGTAGTGGTTCAGCACGAGCGCGGCTATACCGGCGAGCGCGAGCACGGAGGCCCCCGCGATCAGCCAGCGGCGGCCCCGCGACCTGCGGCGCGGGGGCTCGGGCTCCTCGTAGTGGCCCTGCTGCCCGTACGGCGGCTGCTGTCCGTACTGCTCCTGCGGTGCGTACTGAGCCTGCTGCCCGTACGGCTGCTGGGGCGGGCCGGGCTGCGGCTGCTGTCCGTACGGCCGGTCGTACCGGTCGCCGTGGGGCGGCTGCGGTATCTGTCCTTCCGGCCGGTACGGCTGGTACTGCTGCCCGTCGGGTGCGTACGACATGTGCGGTGGCTCTCCGGCTGCTGCTGCCCCAGAGGGGCGGGGTGGTCTGACTGCATGGTCCTTCCGTTCGAAGGATGAACGAAAGCATGTCAGGGTTCCGCATTTTTCCTACTCTTGGGGTGCCCTGGGGGAGGCCATTGCCTGGCGCCCGTACGCCCGGTGGCGTTCATGAACCCGCCCGCTTGCGTGCCTGGCTCTTGTGCGGGCCGCTGGGTATGGTGCGCCCGCGCCGCCCCCCCGGAACCCCACACCGCCCCGGAGTCATCCCATGACGCTCCAGCGCCGGATCCTGATCCTGGCCACCGCCGTGGCCCTGCTCGCGGCCGTGGGCGTACTCGCCGTCGTGCGGGCCTCCTCCCGCGCCGACGAGAAGGATCACGTCCGGGCGGGCGGCCCGGCGGTCACCCCGGGCGCCGTCTCGCTGGCCGCGGGTGACGGCGGCCGGCGGATCGTGTTCCGCAACATGGCCTGGGGACCGCACCGGGACGAGCTCGCCACGGTCGCGACCGGCTCGCCGGAGGGGGCCCGTACCGCGTCCGGGGTGAGCTGCCTGCGCTTCCACGCGGCGGGGAGCGCCGGGATCTGCCTCCAGGCGGACCGGAGCGGGGTCCAGGAGGGGTATCGGGCCGTCGTGCTCGACGCCCACCTGAAGGAGGTGGCCGCCCACCCGCTGGGCGGTCTCCCCACCCGGGCCCGGGTCTCGCCCGGCGGGTACCTCGCCGCCTGGACGGTCTTCGTCGGTGGGGACTCGTACGCCGGTACGAATTTCTCGACACGGACCTCGGTGCTCGACCTGCGCACGGGCAGGCTCGAGGCCTCGCTGGAGGACTTCACGATCCTGAAGGACGGCAAGCCGTACCGCAGCGCCGACGTCAACTTCTGGGGGGTCACCTTCGCCGCCGACGAGCGGACCTTCTACGCGACGCTCGCCACCGGCGGCCGGACCCACCTGGTCCGCGGGGACCTGGGCGAGCGCACCGTGACCACCCTGCGCGAGAACGTCGAGTGCCCGTCCCTGTCCCCGGACGGCACCCGGGTGGTGTTCAAGAAGCGCGTGCCGGGCCTGCCGGCCGAGGCGCCGTGGCGGCTGTACGCCCTGGACCTGGCCTCCGGCGCGGAGAACCCGCTCGCAGAGGAGCGCAGCGTCGACGACCAGGTGGTGTGGAGCGACGACCGGACCGTCGTCTACGCCCTGCCGGGAGACTTCGGCGCCGACCTGTACGCCGTACCGGCCGACGGGAGCGGAGCCCCCGCCCGACTCATGGACTCGGCCCTCGCCCCGGCCTTCCTCGGGTGAGGAGGCCGCGGCGAGGGCCGAGAGGCAGGACCGTTTTTCCGCTCTTGCGTCCGGCCGGACGGGTTACGCGGGGATGAGCGTCTTGCGGCGCCGCTTGCGCTGCGCGCCCGCCGACAGCCTCAGCTCGATGATCGACCGCACGGCCGGCCACTCCTCGTCGAGGATCGAGTAGAAGGCCGTACTGCGGACGGCACCGTCCAGCCCCCGCGAATGGGCCCGGCGGACCCCCTCACAGGTGAAGCCCAGCCGTTCCATCGCGGCTCTCGAACGGCCGTTGCGCGCGTCTGCGCGCAGCGAGATGCGCCGTACCCCCCAGGTCTCGAAGGCATGGCGGAGCATGAGCAGCTTCGCCTCGGTGTTGATGCCGGTTCCCTGGGCGCCCGGGGACAGCCAGGTATTGCCGATCTCGGCGGCATCGGGGATCGCCGTCGCCGGATCGCCGAACGGGACTCCGGGCACGGCGGGCCAGATCAGAGGCCCCTGCCAGTAGTCGAGTTCCAGGAACCGGGTCGAACCGACGACCCGCCCGTCGGTGGCTCTGACCACCGCGAACGGGAGCGATCGACCCGCGGCCTGATCGGCGAGGGCGCGTTCGATGTACTCGTGTGACGCCTGCACACCGTGAGGCACGGGAGTGAAGGCGTAAGTCGTACGATCCTCGGCCCCGGCCACGGCCAGAGCCTCGGTGTGGTGGGGGGCGAGGGGCTCGAGCCGCACGGTGCGGCCCGCGAGGTGTACGGGTACGGGCACGGAGCCTTCGGTCCTTCTGGGCGGTGGGGTGGTTGCACAGTCTGCGTCCATGACGTCGCCCCCCGTGCAAAACACGAGTGAAAGGCAACCGGCTGTCAGGTGAACGCGAGTGGCTCAATGTAGCTCCTCGAAGTCCTCTCTTGAACCCCCAATTTGGCAATGGCGCGACACTGATTTCCGGGGACTTGGGTCCCCGCCGCGGAGCGCCCGTAATCACGATCCACGGACATCCCTTCAACCGCACGGCATGGGCCCCCCGGACGGCCGTGCCGGCCACCACCGGTCACCATGCGATCACGCCTGACCTGCGGTGATGTGAAAAAAGTCCGGTGCCCCCGGGCAAGGCCCGGCGAGCGGATCCCGCGGCCGCTCCCGGCGCCGCGCCGACCCGCCCCGACATCGAACACATGGTCGTCGGCGGTGTGTCCGTGAGCGGTGGGATCACGGGGGAGGTACGACTGCGCCACCCGGGTCTGCTACAGCCCTCCCCCGGGGAGCCGGCCGTAGAGTCGGGACGAGGTTTCCGTCCGTCGAGGAGGACGTTCATGCTGCGAGGGTTCGCGACGATCAACTTCTGGGCCGACGACCTGGAGGCGGCGAAGGCTTGGTACACCGAGGTGCTCGGGATCACCCCGTACTTCGAGCGGCCCGGGTACGCCGAGTTCCGCATCGGCGACTACCAGCACGAGCTGGGCATCGTCGACCGCCGCTACGCCCCGCCGGGCGCGGCCGAGAAGCCCGGCGGGGCGGTGGCCTACTGGGCGGTGGACGACCTGCCCGCCGTGCGGCAGCGGCTGCTGGACCTGGGGGCCGAGGAGTACCAGCCGGTGACCGCGCACGGTGACGGGGGCTTCGTCACGGCCGCCGTCACCGATCCCTTCGGCAATGTGCTCGGCATCATGCGCAACCCGCACTACCTGGAGGTCCTCGAAGGGGCGACCCCGGACCCGGCCTGACCCGGGACCCGGTCCGACCCCGGTCCCGCGCCGCTGAGATCATTTCGCCCATGGACGACGTACTGCGGCGACTGGCCGCCGTAGGACCCTTCTTCACCGTGCCCTGCGGGAAGGAGCCGCCCGGCCCCGGATTCCTCCCACTCACCGCGCTGTACGGGGAGCGGCTCGGGCCGTACGTGGCCGAGGTGGGCCGGCGGATCGGCACCGGGCCCGGCCGGGTGGCCGCCTCGACCGCGCAGCTCGGGATCGCCTCCCGACTCTGGTCGCTGGGGCTCGGGTGCGCGGCACTGTCCGGCCGGATTCCGGACCTGGCCGCCGACCGGGTGTGGTGGCGGCTGCCGGACGCGGGATCGCTCCAGCTGTGGCTGCCCGAGCCCGCCCCCGGTCTGCCGGCCGAAGCCCTCGGGGAGAACGTCCTGGCGAATCTGGCCGTGCTCGACGAGGGCCTGCGCGAGCGTTTCGGGGTCTCGCCGAAGGTCCTGCGGGGGAACGCGGCGTCCGGGCTCGTCGGGGCGTTGCGGGTGCTGATCGACCGGGTGCCGGGCGGCGCGGCCGTGGAGCTGGCGGGCGCCCTGCTGGCCGACGGCGGAGCGCTGGGGGGCACCGGCACCTTCCTGCACGAGGAGGGGCTCGGGGTGGCCTTCGTACGGCGCAGCTGCTGTCTCTACTACCAGGTGCCCGGGGGCGGGCTCTGCGGGGACTGCGTGCTGCGGACGGGGCGGCGGACGGGCTGACGGTCCTGGCCGGCGCGCGCGGCCGTTCGGAGCAAGGGAGGGCGCGCCGAACCGGGTCGGTCACGGGCCCGGCGTACGGTCCGCTGCATGACCGCTCGTACACCGCACCAGCCTTCCGCACTCACCCGCCGCGCGGCCCTGACCGGGCTCGCCGCGGGGGCGGGGGCGCTCGCCGTCGGGGGTGGTGCCCGTACCGCGGCCGCCGCGCCCAAGCCGTCCGTCAAGGCCGTGGATCCGACCTCCGGGGCGATGAAGCTCTTCGACGATCCCGGCTTCAACTTCGCGGGCCTGCTCGCACTGGGCGCCGCGGGCATGCGGGCCTCCGAGGTGGGCGAGGTCCTGACGGCGGTCAACGCCATCAACGCGGCGGGTCTGTCCGAGCAGACGTTCAGCGACACCTTCCGCGCCTGGGGGGACCGGCTCTCCGCACCCCCGGCCGCCGGCCGCCACGGCCACGGGGCCCCCTCGCAGACCCGTCGCTTCCGGTCCCTGCGCGCCGCCCAGTACTACGCGCAGGCGCTGTTCTACGTGCTCGGCACCGACCACCCCGGTGACGAGGGGGCCGTCTACCTGGCCGGGCGGGGGGCCTGGGACACCTTCACCCAGCTGTGTTCACCTGCCGCCGTCCGCGCGAAGGTTCCGTACGGCCGGACCCACCTGCCGGTCTGGTTCTTCCGCCCGGAGGGTCCCGCCGAACCGCGCCCCACCGTGATCCTGACCAACGGCAGCGACGGCCAGAACGTGGACATGTGGACGTACGGCGTGGCCGCAGCCCTGGGCCGGGGCTGGAACGCCCTGGTCTACGACGGACCCGGGCAGGGGCAGCTGCTGTTCGTGGAGGAGATCCCCTTCACCACCCGCTGGGAGAAGGTGGTCTCCCCGATCGTCGACTGGCTGGAGGACCGCAAGGACGTCGACAGCGGCCGGATCGCGATCACCGGCCTCAGCATGGGGGGCAACCTGGTCGCCCGCGCCGCCGCCTTCGAGCACCGGCTCGCGGCCGTCGCCTGCCAGCCCGGTTGCGTCAGCCCCTGGCTGGGATTCGACGCGGAGTTGCGCGCCATCGTCACCCCCGACAAGGAGGAGACCAACCGGGTCTGGAACGAGGAGGTCGTTCCGGAGCTGACCCCGGAGCTCGCCTTCACCGTCAAGAAGCGGTTCGAGATCTTCGACAGGCAGGCCCTGCGCCAGGCCCGCGAGGGCGTCGTGCTCACGGACATCTGGACCCCGGCCCAGGTGGCCATGGGCCTCGACATCACCAAGGTGGTCGGGCGGATCAAGGCCCCGACCCTGGTCCTGGACTACGACTTCGAGCTGTTCTACCCGGGCCAGCCGCAGCAGATGTACGACCTGCTGCGCACGCGCCGCGAGTACGTGAAAATGACGGAGGCCACCGGGGCGCAGTTGCACTGCTCCCCGATGGCCCCGCAGCAGCACTGCGACGTCGTCTTCGACTGGCTCGCCGACGTGCTCCAGCGCTGATGGAACGTCCGGCCTTCTAGAAGGTCAGGTTCCAGGAGTCGATCTTGCCGGTGTCGCCGCCGGCGTTGTCGTTGACGCGCAGCTTCCAGGTGCCGTTCGCGACCTCGGAGGAGGCGTTCACGGTGAAGACCTGGTTGATGTTGTCGGTGCTGCCGCCCGCGCGGTTGTGCACGGTGTAGACGGTGCCGTCCGGCGCGACCAGGTCGACCTTGAGGTCACCGATGTAGGTGTGCACGATGTTCACGCCCACCTTGAGGGTGGCCGGGGCGTTGCCGGTGACACCGCTGACGGTGATCGGGCTCTCCACCGTGGTGTTGTCGCCGATGGCGAAGTCACCGGTGTTCTCGAAGTACTTGCCGGGCGGCGGGGTGCTGCCGACGGCCTTCAGCGCGTCGACCTGGCCCTCGCCGAAGAAGCCGTTCTTCGCCGTGGTGCCCTTGCAGCGGCTGTCCGACGGGCAGGCGACGTCGTTGGCCTGGGTGGCCAGCTTGTCGCGCAGCTGCGCCGGGGTGATGCCCGGGTTGGTGCTGGCCAGCAGGGCCGCCACACCGGCGACGTGCGGGGACGCCATCGAGGTGCCGCTCATGGTGCCGTACTTGCCGCCCGGCTGGGTGCTGTAGATACCGACGGAGTCGCCGCCGGGGGCCGTCACGTCGACCACGTTCAGACCGTAGTTGGAGTACGAGGCCTTCGCGGTGGTGCCCATCGCCGAGACCGTGACCACGCCCGGGAGCTCGGTCGGGATGTCCAGGCAGGCGTTGGTGATGGTGCGGGTGACCGGCGTCGAGTCGTTCGGGCTCTCGGTGTCGGTCGTCTTGTTGGCCAGGTCGATGTTGGAGTTGCCGGCCGCCGCGACCTGCAGCGAGCCCTTGCCCTCCGCGTACTCCTGGGCGCGCTTGACGCCCTCGATGATCGCGGCCTGGTCGGCGTTGTCCGGGCAGTTGAACTGCCACGGGTCCGTGTAGTAGCTGTTGTTGGTGACCTTGAAGCCGTGGTCACCGGCCCACATGAAGCCGCAGACGGTGTTCTCGGCGAAGAAGAGCGAGGAGCTCGGCTCGGCGATGCGCACCGAGGAGATCTTCACGCCCGGGGCCACGCCGATGACGCCCTTGCCGTTCTTGGCGGCCGCGACCGTACCGGCCACGTGCGTGCCGTGGGTGCCGACGTCCCGCCAGGCGCCCGTACGGGTGTCCGGCTTGCCGTAGGCGCAGGACGCGGAGTCGGCCGCGTTGAAGTTCGGGGCCAGGTCCTGGTGCTGGTCGTCCACACCGGTGTCCAGGATGCCGACCTTGACGGAGGCGGAACCGGTGGTGACGGCCCAGGCCTGGTCGGCCTTGATCTGGGTCATGTCGGCGCGGACCGGCTCGCCCGAAGGCGTCGTGGCCTGCGTCGGGTTGGCGGGAAGCGCCGGGTTGTAGGCGTCCGCCGGGACGTCCGAGGTGCGGGTGGCGCCGACCTGCTGGACGCCGCTCACACCGCGCATGGTGGTGGCGAAGGTACCGGACGCGGAGTGGGCGACGATCACGCCGATCGCGTCGTAGTACTGGAAGACCGTGCCGTTGTTGGCGGTGACGGCGCCCCGCACCGCGGTGGTGTCACCGGGAGCGGTGATCACGAGGTAGGCGCGGGTACCGGCAACCCAGGTCGCACTCTGGGAAGTCGGGGCCGCGGCCTTCGGGGCCGCCGCGGGGGCGGGGGCCGAGGATCCGGAAGGAGAGACCGGGGCGGTGCCGGCGAGCGCGGCGGGGGCCCCGAAAGCGAGTGCCGCGCCGAGCGTGGCGGCCAGCACGAGGGTACGTCGAGGTCGGCCGGATATGTGGGGTATCAATGCGTCCTCCGAAGACCCGGTGGTCAGGCCGGGTCGAACGAAACAAGTGGTGGACGCAAGATGTCATGCACACAGCCGGTTACGGAAGTACCTTTTACAGCCGGGGGGTTCGGTTATCGGTGGCTGAATACCGACTATGGGTGCAACTAGGGAGAATGCGTCGGCCGACCGGGCTGGGCACCGTGGGGGCGAGCCCTGCCCGGTCGGCCCGTGGGGGCGCGCCGGCTAGACCGGTACCCCGTCCTTGGGGCTGCCCGAGGGGTGCGGCACGGAGTCCGGGGTTCCGTCGGACTCGGTGGACCGGGCGGACTCACCGGACTCACCGGACTCGCCGGACTCGGCGGACCGTGTCGGCTCGCCCTGCTGCTGCGCGCCGTGCCCGTCGTCCACCAGCGTGCTCTCGTCGAACGGCAGTCGTCCGGCGAGGACTTCGGTGGCGCGCGCGTGGTCGAACTCCTTCGTCCACGTTCCGATGAGCACCGTGGCGATCGCGTTGCCCGCGAAGTTCGTCAGGGCCCGGGCCTCGCTCATGAACCGGTCGATGCCCACGATGAGGCCGACGCCGTCGACCAGTTCCGGCCGGTGCGACTGCAGTCCGCCGGCGAGGGTGGCCAGACCCGCGCCGGTCACCCCGGCCGCACCCTTCGAGGCGATGATCATGAACAGCAGGAGCGAGATCTGCTCGCCCAGCGCCAGCGGCTTGCCCATCGCCTCGGCGATGAACAGCGAGGACATCGTCAGATAGATGGCCGTCCCGTCCAGGTTGAAGGAGTAGCCCGTCGGCACCGTGATCCCGGTGACCGGCCGGGAGACCCCCAGGTGCTCCATCTTCGCGATCAGCCGCGGCAGCGCCGACTCCGAGGAGGAGGTCGAGAGGATCAGCAGGAACTCCCGGCCCAGGTAGCGCAGCAGGGCGAAGACGTTGACTCCGGTGCAGACCCGCAGCAGCGTGCCGAGGACCACGAACACGAACAGCAGACAGGTCGTGTAGAAGCCGATCATGATCACGGCGAGGGACTTCAGCGCGTCGACTCCGGTGGCCCCGACGACCGCCGCGATGGCTCCGAAGGCGCCCACCGGCGCCGCCCACATGATCATCGCGAGGATCCGGAAGACCAGCTTCTGGATGTGGCCGATGCCCCGCAGCACCGGCTCGCCCGCCGTGCCCATGGCCTGCAGCGCGAACCCGCACAGCAGCGCCACCAGCAGCGTCTGCAACACCTCGCCGCCGGTGAAGGCGGAGACCAGGGTGGTCGGGATGATCCCGAGCAGGAACTCCGGCGTGCTCTCGGCCCCACCCGCCTTGGCCTGCGCCTCGCCCGCACTGCGCACCGCCTCGGTCAGGTGCAGCCCGCTGCCCGGTTCCAGCAGGTTGCCGACCAGCAGGCCGATGGCCAGCGCCACCGTGGACATGACCATGAAGTAGCCGAGGGCGAGTCCGCCCACGGCGCCCACCTTGGCGGCCTTGCGCACGGACCCGATGCCCAGCACGATCGTGCAGAAGATCACCGGCGAGATCATCATCTTGATGAGGTTGACGAAGCCGGTGCCCAGCGGTTTGAGCTCCACGGCCACGCCGGGGGCGGCGAAGCCGACGGCGATGCCGAGCAGCACCGCGCCGATCACCGCGATGTAGAGATAATGCGTTCTGTCGCGCCTGGCGGCCACGATGCCTCCCGGTGGTGATTACGTTCGGGGAGACCATCGCCCAGGGTTGTGACCCCGGTCACCCTTACGTTCATTGAGTTCACGACCCGGGGCACACTGAGCGCCATGTTCCGCTTCCCCCGCGCCCCGCGCAGCCTCGCCGGCCAGCTCTTCGCCATGCAGGTGCTGCTGGTCGCCGTGGTCGTGGCGGGCTGCGCCGTCTTCGCGTACGCCACGGCCCGGGGCCAGGCCGAGGAGGCCGCCCGCCGCCAGGCCGGAGCCGTGGCCCGGGCGGTCGCCGACTCCCCGTCCGTACGCGAGGCCGTACGGGGAGCGGCGGGCGGTACCGACCCGTCCGCCCTGCTCCAGCCCTACGCGGAGCAGGTCCGGGCGGACTCCGGGGTGGCCTTCGTGACGATCATGTCCCCGGACGGGCGGCGCTGGACCCACCCGGACCCCCGCCGGATCGGCGAGCCCTTCATGGGCAACACCGCCCCCGCGCTGCGCGGCGAGACCTTCAGCGAGACGTACACCGGCACCCTCGGCCCCTCCATCCGCGTGGTCACCCCGCTCCGGGACGAGGGCCGGATCATCGGCCTGGTCAGCGCGGGGATCACCGTCCGCGCCATCAGCGACCGGCTCGCCACGCAGCTCTCCGCCCTCGCCTGGGTCGCGGGCGGCGCGCTGGCCCTCGGCGGCGTCGGCACGTACGTCGTCAACGCGAGGCTGCGCCGTCACACTCATGGCATGAACGCGGCGGAGCTCAGCCGGATGTACGACTACCACCAGGCGGCCCTGCACGGGGTCCGCGAGGGCCTGCTGATGCTCGACGGGCAGCGCCGGATCACGTTGATCAACGACGCCGGGCGCGAACTGCTGGCTCTGCCCGGCGAGGTCACCGGCACCAAGGTCGCCGAGCTCGGTCTGCCGGCCCCGCTCACCGGGGCCCTGCTCGCGGACCGGCCCCGGGTGGACGAGGTGCACCTGACCACGGACCGGGTGCTGGTGGTCAACAGCTCGCCGGTCGCGGGCGGCGGCCGTCGGGGCACCGTGGTCACCCTGCGCGACCACACCGAACTGCAGGCGCTGACCGGCGAGCTGGACCATGAACGGGGCTTCACCCAGGCGCTGCGCTCCCAGGCCCACGAGGCGGCCAACCGGCTGCACACCGTGGTCTCGCTCATCGAACTCGGCCGCGCGGACGAGGCGGTCGACTTCGCCACCGCCGAGCTGGAACTCGCGCAGGCCCTGACCGACGAGGTGGTCACCGCGGTGGGGGAGCCGGTGCTGGTGGCGCTGCTGCTGGGCAAGGCCGCCCAGGCGCACGAGCGGGGCGTCGAGCTGGTCGTCACCGCCGACAGCCGCAGTCTCGCCGAAGGGGGCGGGCTGCCGCCGGCCCGGGACCTGGTCACCGTGCTCGGCAATCTCATCGACAACGCGGTCGACGCGCTCACCGCCGTACGCGGCGCGCGGATCGCGGTGACGCTGCGGCCCGAGCCGGACGAGCTGCTGCTGCGGGTCGCGGACAACGGACCGGGGCTCCCCGAGGGGGTGGACGTGTTCCGCCGGGGCTGGTCCGGCAAGGGCGAGGGCCGCGGGCTCGGCCTGGCGTTGGTCCGGCAGGTGGCGGAGCGCTACGGCGGCGCGGTGGTAGCGGCCCAGGGCCCGGGCGGTGGAGCGGAGTTCACGGTTCGCCTGCCGATCGCGCCGGCGCCCGCGCCCGCGCCCGCGCCCGCCGCGGGTCCGGGGGGCCCGCGATGAGCGGCGGCGAGGTGCGCGTGCTGATCGTCGAGGACGATCCGGTGGCCGCCGACGCGCACGCGCTCTACATCGGCCGGGTACCCGGCTTCACCGCCGTCGGCGCCGTCCACTCGCTCGCCGAGGCCACCCGGTTCCTGGAGCGGACCCGCGTCGACCTGCTGCTCCTGGACCTCGGCCTGCCCGACGGGCACGGCCTGCGTTTCGCGCGCGGGCTGCGTGCCGCCGGACATCCGGTCGACGTGATCGTGGTGACCTCCGCGCGGGACCTGGCCGTGGTCCGCGAGAGCGTCTCCCTCGGCGTGGTCCAGTACGTACTGAAGCCGTTCGCGTTCCCCACCCTGCGCGAACGGCTCCTGCGCTACGCCGAGTTCCGCCAGACCGCGGGCGAGGCGGTCGGCCAGGACGACGTCGACCGGGCGATGGCCGCCCTGCGCGCACCCCGCCCGGCCGAGCTCCCCAAGGGGCTGAGCGGCCCGACCCTGGACCGGGTCGCCGCCCTGCTGCGGTCGGCGCCCGAGGGTCTGACCGCGGCGGGGGCGGCCGAGGCGGCGGGGATCTCCCGGATCACCGCCCGCCGCTACCTGGAGCACCTGGTGGACACCGGCCGCGCGGACCGCACCCCCCGGTACGGCCAGGTCGGCCGCCCCGAACTGCACTACCGCTGGCTGGCGGCGGCGACCGGTTCGGTGTCGAAGGTGTAGAACTTCCGGTGATCCAGCATGTCCGCCGGGGTCACGTTGTTCCAGGGCCGCATGGTGTCGTTCAGGTCGACGACGTTCTGCGTGCCCGCCCCCGGCAGGTACGTGGACTGGGGGTGCTTGGCCTGCCACTGCGCCCACAGCTTGTCGATGAAGGCGTGGTGCATCCAGAACACCGGGTCGTTCGGGGAGACACCGGTGGACATCTGCCCGCCGACCCACACGTGCACCCGGTTGTGCAGGTTGGCACCGCGCCAGCCCTCCAGGTTGTTGCGGAAACCGTTGGAGGAGCTGTTCCAGGGCGCCATGTCGTAGACCGGCATGGCGAGTACGGAGTCCACCTCGGCCTTGGTCGGCAGCTGAGCGACGGCGGTGCCGAGATCGCGGCGCAGGTAGGCGCGTCCGTCCACGCGGACGTTTATGTTCCACTTGCCCGTCGAGTACGCGAACCCGCCGTCCATGACCTGCCCGTCGCGGGCCCGTCCGGTGCCGCCGAGGAAGTCGGGGGCCCAGAGGGAGGCGCGGGAGGTCCGGTCCACCGTCCAGTCCCAGTACGGGAGCGCGACGCTCGCGTCCACTTTCTGCAGCGCCTCCTCGAACTCGAGGAGGAAGCGCCGGTGCCACGGCAGGAAGGAGGGGGAGCGGTGTCCGACGCGGTCGCCCGAGTCGGTGTCGCTCATGATGAAGCCGTTGTGGGTGGTGACGAAGCGGTCGTAGGCGCCGGTGCGCTTGAGCTCCTGCAGGGCCGAGACGAAGGCGCGCTTCTCCTCGGGGGTCAGCGTGGCCTGGTTCTTGCGTACGGTCATGCCGCACCTCCGAAGGGAACGAGGGCGGCGCCCTGGAGATCGCGGACCGCGGCACGGGCGAGGAGCTTCGGGTCGGCGAAGGTCTCGTAGTGGTTGATGACGCTGATCCAGGTGCCGTCGGCGTTGCGCATGATGTGCAGTTCCTGGCCGTCTATTCGGACGGTGGGTTGACCGGGCGAGTGGTGGCCGCCGTGGTGGCCACCACCGCCGGCGGTGATCTGGATACGACGGCCCTTGTAGACCTCGTCGACCGTGCCCGGGGTGGTGGGCTCGGTGGGAGTCGCGGCGGCGTTCGTGGCGCCCGCGGCAGCGGCGGTCAGGCCAAGGGCGGTGAGGGCACCGGCTGTTGCCCCCAAGGCCTGACGGCGAGTGATCTTCTTCATGGCCGAAGAGGTATCAGGGCTCAGGAGAGGCTTGACCTGTATCCGGACATGCGCGGATAAGTTTCCGGTAGAACAAGTTGGATGATCTTCCTGTTCGGCGCAATTCAGGGGGCTTGAACGGGAAAATCTGCTGAATGAACCTTACTTGACAGTAATTTCTTCCGGGTAAGGGGGTAGATATGTGCGGGATCACACTGCAGAGTCGGCCGGAAGCGGAGCGTCAGACCGAGTCTGGGGTGCCGAGTGGCCGCGCGGTACGTCAGGGCCGACGGCGGGAGCCGGGCGTCGATGAGTACGCGTGCTCATGTCCACCCGAGGTCCGGCTCGACATGATGCGGCCATGACTGCTTCTTCCACCGAGCCTCGACGACGGCGTGGCCGGCGACCTTGGTCGCGCCGGACGCCGCGCGCCGCAGACCTGGCCATCGGCATTCCCCTGTTGTTGCTCGAGGCGGGATCGCTCGTGTTGGACGCCATGTTCGGTCACGGCCTGGAGATCTGGGCGGCCCAGGGGAACTCGGGTCAGATCGAGACGGCGGACCTCGCCTACATGGCACGGCTCCAGAATTTCCTCGTGGTCGTGCTCGTGGTCGCGGTCCTCGCGCTCGTGTCCCGGGCGCCGTGGACGGTGCTGTCGCAGGTGCCGGCCGCCATCCTGGCGGGAGTCATGTTGACGGCCGCGCAGCACAGTTGGGACCGTTCCCATCCCGGCCCGACCGGTTCGGCGTCCGAAGGCGCGGTGTCGCGCTATCGCGAGAACAACGCCTTCCGCATGCCGGGTGAGATGTCTCCCGAGAGTGCCCAGGACGCCCAACGGGACGCCGACCGCGTCGAGCCCGTCCTCGAACGGCTCTGGGAAAGCGGGACGTGGGATCCGCGGAGCGTGCGCGAGGCCCTGCTCGAGGTCGGGTTCCAGGAGGAACGGTTCGGTCCGAAGGGGGAGCGGCTCGGCGGAACCCTCGGCGTGCGGAACATGGGTTCGCGCTTCGAGACGGACCACTACGTCACCCCCGAGGGCGCACTGGTCGGTATCCGCGTCCATGACGACGCCTGTGTCACCGCCTTCGTGCAGAAGGCCAACTATGTGGTGAAGACCAACGGACCGTACATCGAGGGCGGCTGCTTCGAGCCCCCTGCCGGTCACTGACCGACCGCCGGCCCCGGCCTGCGCCGCACCGCGGCCGCCCCCACCGCCGCTACGCACGCGAGGTCGAGCGCGGCAGGGCCGGGCGACCGGTCGTTCCGCCCGATGATGAACGCTTTTGCGCCTATAGTTCCGATATGGCTCTTCATGAGACGAAGGACGCACGCGCCCAGGACGCCGACACGGACGTGTTCGCGTCCACGCTGAGCGGCCAGATCCTCCCCAAATACAAGATGCCTGAGGACCACTCACCCACCGAGGTCGTCTACGAACTGCTCCGCAACGAGCTGCTCCTGGACGGCAACGCGGCCCAGAACCTGGCCACCTTCTGCACCACCTGGTCGGACGAGGGCGTGCACCGCCTGATGAACGTCTGCCTCGACAAGAACATGATCGACAAGGACGAGTACCCGCAGACCGCCGAGATCGAGTCCCGCTGCGTCAACATCCTGGCCGATCTGTGGAACGCCCCCGCAGGCGCCACCGCGGCCGGCTGCTCCACCACCGGCTCCAGTGAGGCCGCCATGCTCGGCGGACTCGCCCTCAAATGGCGCTGGCGCGAGCGGCGCCGCGCCGCGGGCCTGCCCACCGACCGCCCCAACCTGGTCTGCGGCCCGGTCCAGATCTGCTGGGAGAAGTTCGCCCGCTACTTCGACGTCGAACTGCGTCAGGTCCCGATCGAGGCCGACGCCACCGGCCTGCAGGCCCATCAGCTCGCCGAGTACGTCGACGAGAACACCATCGGCGTCGTCGCCATCCTCGGCGTCACCTACACCTGCGACTACGAGCCGGTCGCCGAGATCGCCGCCGAGCTCGACCGGATCCAGGCCGAGCACGGCTGGGACATCCCCATCCACGTGGACGGCGCGAGCGGCGGGTTCGTGGCGCCCTTCCTCCACCCCGACGTGGTGTGGGACTTCCGGCTGGAGCGCGTCGCATCGATCAACACCTCCGGCCACAAGTACGGACTGGCGCCGCTGGGGGTCGGCTGGATCATCTGGCGCACCGCCGACCTGCTCCCCGCCGACCTCGTCTTCAAGGTGGACTACCTCGGCGGCGACATGCCGACCTTCGCCCTCAACTTCTCCCGCCCGGGCGGCGAGATCATCGCGCAGTACTACCTGTTCCTGCGCCTGGGCCGGGCCGGCTACCGGCGCGTCCAGGAGGCCTGCGCCGACACCGCCCAGTACCTCGCCCGGCAGATCGCCGACATGGGCCCCTTCACCCTCCTCTACGACGGCCAGGGCGCCCTGCCCGCCGTCTCCTACAAGCTCACCGACCCGGACGCCAATCCGTTCAGCCTCTACGACCTCTCCGACCGACTGCGCATGCGCGGCTGGCAGGTGCCCTCGTACCCGCTGCCCGCCGACCGCGACGACACGGTCATCCAACGCGTCCTCGTCCGGCACGGCGTGACCCGCGACCAGATGGCCCTGCTCGTCACCGACCTGCGCGCGGCCGTGGAACACCTGACGGCCACGCCCCCGCCCGTACCGGCCACCGAGCCGAGGTCCGGCTTCCACCACTGACCGTCGGCCACACCGTGATCGCCCTCGGCTCTGGCGCCGGGGCAGAGGTACGGGCCGACCCGATGGGACCGTGCCCGGCCGCTGCGCGCGCTCGGCGGCATCGAGGCCGGCGGCATGGAGGTCGACATGCGACCCCCCTTGATCGGGCGGGTCGACGGATGACACCTTGGTGATCATGAGCGAGGATTTCGAGGAACACCGGCGACTGCTGTTCGGCACGGCCTACCGCATGCTGGGCAGCGTCGCCGACGCCGAGGACATCGTGCAGGACGCCTGGCTCGCCTGGCACCGCACCGACCACGCGGCCGTCGAGAACCCCAGGGCCTACCTGGTGCGCACCGTCACCAATCTGAGCCTCAACCGGCTCAGGTCGGCCCAGGTCGTCCGCGAGGCGTACGTCGGACCCTGGCTGCCCGAACCCCTCCTCACCTCGCCCGACATCGCCGAGGAGGCCGAACTGGCCGACACCGTCTCCATGGCGGTCCTGGTCGTACTGGAGACCCTGAGCCCGACCGAGCGCGCGGTCTTCATGCTCCGCGAGGTCTTCGGGTACTCCCACACCGAGATCGCGGAGGTCGTCGGGAAGTCCGAGGCGAGCGTCCGCCAGTCCGCGCACCGGGCCCGCGAACACGTCCGGGCCCGCCGCCCCCGCTTCACCGCCAAGGCGGCGGAGCAGCGCGAGATCGTCGAGAAGTTCCGGCAGGCGTGCCTCGGCGGGGACCTCGGCGAGGTGCTCACGGTCCTCGCCCCCGACGTCGTCTCCTGGGCCGACGGCGGCGGCATCGTCACCGCCGCCCGCCGCCCGCTGCACGGAGCCGACCACGTCGCCCGCTGGTGGCTCGGCGTCCTGGCGAAGGCCCAGGCCCGCGACGGGGCGATGCGCCTCGCCGAGATCAACGGTGAGCCCGGCCTGCTGCTCGTCCACCAGGGCGCGACCATCGGCGCCATGACCTTCGAGGCCGCCGACGGCCGGATCACCGCACTGCGCGTCACCGTCAACCCGGAGAAGCTACGGGGCCTGCGGCCTGACGCGCAGGCCGTCTAGGTCGTCTCTTTCGGATCTTGTCGGTCAGGTTCGCGTCGTCCGGTGCCGTGCCTCGGCGTGCTGCCGGGGCTGCCGTGTA
>NZ_JBGBPT010000111.1:0-26402 GCF_041106355.1 Streptomyces sp. BF23-19
CGTCCCCGCGCCCGTTCCGGGCGCCTGGCGCGGGCCCGGCGCCGGCCGGTACGGTCTCGCCGAGCGCGGCCACCGCCGAGGCCCGCACGGCCGGATCGGGGTCGGTCAGATACGGCGTGAGGGCGGCCAGGTCGGGCGACTCCTCGGCCAGGGAGAGCAGTTCGAGGATCCGGGGCGAGGCGCCCGGGGCGCTGCCGGGCACCGGCGCCGCCCGGGGGACCGGCGCGGCCTGCGCGGCCTGCGCGCGGGCCGCCGGGGCCGCCTCGCGGGGACCCGCCGTGGCCACCGGGACCAGGTCGACCTCGCCCAGGTGCCGCGAGGGGCCGCCGACCGGGGCGAACCCGTCGACCGGCACCAGGTACGGCTCCACCGGCCGGGCGGTGAACTCCATCGCCCCCGAGGCCGACTTGCGCAGGTCCAGGTGGTGCAGCCAGCCCGTGTCGTCGCGCTCCGGGTGGTCGAGCCGCTCGTGGTAGAGGCCCCAACGGGACTCGGTACGGGCCAGCGAGGAGCGGGCCGCCATCTCCGCGCAGTCCCGGATGAAGGACACCTCCGCGCACCGCATCAGCTCGTGCGCGGTCCTCGCGCCCATCTCCGCGATCTCGTCGGTCATCCGGTCGAACGCCGCCACGGCGAGCGAGAGCTTCGCGCCCGTCTTCGGCGGGGCCACGTAGTCGTTCACGAACCGCCGCAGTTTGTACTCCACCTGCGGCTGCGGCGGCCCGTCCGGGTGGCGCAGCGGCCGGTAGATCAGCTCGTGGGCCGCCGCCAACTGGTCGGCCGGCAGCGCGCCCTCGTAGGCCGTGTACCGGGCCGCGTCCCCGCCCGCCAGATCGCCGAAGACGAACGCCCCGATCATGTAGTTGTGCGGTACGGAGGCCAGGTCCCCGGCCGCGTACAGCCGCGGCACCGTGGTGCGGGCGTGGTCGTCGACCCGGACCCCGGACGCCGAGTGGCCGCCGCACAGCCCGATCTCCGAGATGTGCATCTCGATGTCGTGCGTGCGGTAGTCGTGACCGCGGCCCGCGTGGAAGGTGCCGCGCGTCGGCCGCTCGGTGGTGTGCAGGATGGACTCCAGGGACGCCACCGACTCCTCCGGGAGGTGGCTGAGCTTGAGGTACACCGGGCCCCGGTCGGAGGCGAGTTCGGCCGCGAACTCGGCCATCATCTGCCCCGACCAGTAGTCGGAGTCGACGAAGCGCTCGCCGTGCCGGTTGACCTGGTAGCCGCCGAAGGGGTTCGCGACGTACGCGCACGCCGGCCCGTTGTAGTCCTTGATCAACGGGTTGATCTGGAAGCACTCGATCCCGGTCAGCGCGGCGCCCGCGTGGTAGGCCATGGCGTAGCCGTCGCCCGCGTTGGTCGGGTTCTCGTACGTGCCGTACAGGTAGCCGGAGGCCGGTAGTCCGAGCCGGCCGCACGGGCCGGTCGCCAGGACCACCGCCCCGGCCCGCACGGTCACGAAGGCCCCGGTGCGGGTGTTGAAGGCGGCCGCGCCGATCGCCCGGCCGTCCTCGGGCGAGGTGAGGACCCGGACCGGCATCACCCGGTTCTCGATCCGGATCCGCTCGCGCATCTCGCGGCGCCGCAGCTGCCGGTAGAGGACCTTCTTGACGTCCTTGCCCTCGGGCATGGGCAGCACGTAGGAGCCCGAGCGGTGGACCTGGCGCACCGCGTACTCGCCGTGCTCGTCCTTCTCGAACTTCACCCCGTACGACTCCAGGCGCTGCACCATCGCGAACCCGCGGGTGGCGGTCTGGCGGACCGTGGACTGGTCGACGATGCCGTCGTTGGCGCGGGTGATCTCGGCGACGTAGTCGTCGGGCTCGGCGCGACCGGGGACGACGGCGTTGTTGACCCCGTCCATGCCCATGGCGAGCGCCCCGGAGTGGCGTACGTGCGCCTTCTCCAGGAGCAGGACCCGCGCGCCGCGCTCGGCGGCGGTCAGCGCCGCCATCGTGCCGGCGGTGCCGCCGCCGATGACCAGGACGTCGCAGGAGAGTTCCTCGGCGTCGCCGATGGCGGGGATGTCCATGGTGCGGCCCTTCAGAGTGAGTTGATGATCTGCTGCCGGAGCCCGGCGTAGGAGGCCCCGCGGTCGCGCGGCCGCGGTACGGGCACCACCCGCGCGGCGGCGAGCAGTGCGACGCGGTCGCCGAGGAACAGCGCCTCGTCCACGTCGTGGGTGACGAAGACGACGGTCGCGCCGGTGCCCGCGAGGACGTCCACGAGGAGGTCCTGCATCTCGGCGCGGGTCTGGGCGTCGAGCGCCCCGAAGGGTTCGTCCATCAGGACGGCGCGCGGGCGCGCGGCAAGGGCGCGGGCCAGCTGCACGCGCTGGCGCTGCCCGCCCGAGAGCTGGTGCGGGTACTTGTGCGCGTGCCCGTCCAGGCCGACCCGCTCCAGCCACTCCCCGGCGATCCGCCGCCGGGCCCGCCGGGCGGCACGGGACGGATCGAACACGGGGGAGCGGCCGTGCCGGTCGGGCACCGCGCCCTTCTCCTCGGACGGGCCCCGCGAGCGCCCTATGGCGAGCGGGAGTTCGACGTTGGCCCGGACCGTGCGCCAGGGCAGCAGGGCGTCGTCCTGGAAGACCAGCGCCCGGTCGGCGTCCGGGCCGCGGACCGGGGCGCCGTCCTGTTCCACCACGCCGTCGAGCGGCGGCAGCAGCCCCGCGAGGGTGCGCAGGAGCGTGGACTTGCCGCAGCCGGACGGGCCCACGACGGCGAGCACCTCCCCGGGCTCGACCGTCAGATCGACCCCGTCGAGCACCGCGTTCCCGCGGTGCCCGAGCCGGACGCCGCGCAGCGCGAGCCGCGCCCCGTGCGCAGCGGGGTGGTGCGCCGCAGCGCCGGGACCGGTCCGGGCATCTGCCTGGGTCAGGCTCATGGGGTCACCTCTCGGGTCTGCTCGGGGAAGGGCCCCGAGCCGGAACGCGGGCCGGTCGCGCCTGCCCGGGCCCCCGCCGGGTGCGGGGCCCGGGGCGATCGGCCGGGGCCCCGCCACGTGCGGGTGCGGGCGGCGGAGGACGGCACGGGGCCGGAGGAGTCGCGGGCCGGGAGCCACCGCGTCAGGCGGCGGCCCGCCCGCTCCACCGCGGTGGAGGTCAGCCAGCCCAGCGCGCCGATGGTGACCATGCCGACGAACACGCCGGGGTAGTCGATCACCGTGTAGTCCTGCCAGGTCCGGTAGCCCACCCCGTACTCGCCGGAGATCATCTCGGCCGAGATCACACAGATCCAGGCCACCCCGATCCCGACCGACAAGCCCCCGAAGATGCCCGGCAGGGCCCCCGGCAGCACCACCGAGAAGAGGATCCGGGCCCGCCCGCCGCCCATGGTCAGGACCGCCTCCTCCCACACCGGGGTCAGCGCCCCCACCGCGTGCCGCGTCGAGACCAGCACCGGGAAGAAGGCGGCCGTGCAGGTGATGAACACGATCCCCTGCTCGTTGGAGGGGAACAGCAGGATCGCCACCGGGACCAGCGCGATCGCCGGTACCGGACGCAGCACCTCCAACAGCGGGCCCAGCACATCGGCCGCGATCCGCGACCGGGCGATCGCCGTACCCACCGCCACGCCCAGGACCGCGGCGAGCGCGAAGCCCGTCACGATCCGGCGCAGGCTGGAGGCCAGGTCCTGCCAGAAGGGCCCGGTCCCGGCCCGCTCGGCGAACGCCCCGGCGACCTCGCCCACCGTCGGGAACTGCTCGAAGCGCAGCCACAGGTTCACGTCCAGCGAGGTCAGCCCCTGCCATACGAGCAGGGCCGCGCCGAGCGAGGCCGCCCGCAGCAACCAGCGGCCGCCCGTCATGACGCCAGGGCTCCGGCCTCGGCGAAGCTCACGATCCGCGCCCCGGATCCCTGGTGCGCGGCCACGTACGCCTTCGCGCCCGCGGGCGTGACGAAGGCCCGCAGCTCCGGCCCCTCGGCGACCCACACCGCCTTGTCCGCGAACCAGAGCGTGCCGGTCACCGCGTCCGGCACGTACGCCGCCCGGACGTCCGCGCCGCGCGCCGCCTTCAGCAGTTCGCGCGGCGAGTCGAAGGACTGCGTGCGGGCCTGGCCCTTCAGCCACAGCTCGGGGCGGGCGGCCACGGCCGCCGGGTACTGCTGAGCGCCCCGCAACGCCCGCGCGAGGGGCTCCGGGTCCACGAAGGCGTCCACGTCCACGCCGCCGACCAGCTTGGCGTCCTTCAGCACCGGCACGTCCTGCTTCAGCGCGTCGATGAGCTCCGGGCGCAGGGCCGGGTCGAAGGTCGCGATGCCGTTCGCCCCGTTGTAGAGGTACACCACCTCCGCGGGCAGTCCCGTCTCCTTCGCCACCGACTCGGCGGCCGCGACCGGCTCCGTGCGCAGGTGGTCGGTGGCCCGGCGCTGTGCCCGCAGGAAGTCGTCGAGCACGCCGGCCCGCTCCTTCGCGAACTTCTCCCGCACGGTGACCCCGTGGAAGGTCGGCAGGTTCAACTCGGCGCCGTCGTACAGGGCCTTGGCCCGGCCCTCGTACGCCAGCTGCCCCGGCCACGCCACGAACTGCGAGAGCGCGTCGACGCTGCCGGCCTGGAGGGCCGATGCGCCCACGCTGGGCTGCTGGTTGAGCTTCTCGATGCCGCTCGACGGGTCGATCCCGGCGCGCTGCAGAGCCCGTACCAGTGTCCCGTCCGCCGCCGATCCGACGCTTGTCGACACCTTCTTGCCGCGCAGGTCGGCCAGGGACTCCAGCTTCGACTCCGGTGCGGCGACCACGGTGTTGAGGCCGCCACGCAGGTTGTAGCCGGTCACGGAGACGAGGTGGGTGGGCTGCTTCAGTTCCTTGCCGCGCACCGCGTTGATGAGGAGCGGGAAGTCGCCCATCGAGCCGATGTCGATCTTCCCGGCGGTCATCTGCGCGGTGATGGGGGCGCCGGTGGCGTAGTCCTGCCAGTCCACCTTGTAGGTGACGCCGTCCTTCTTGCCGCGCGCGGCGAGTTCCTCCTCGAAGTAGCCGAGGGAGCGCAGCAGGGTGCCGGCGGTGACGGTGTTGATGGTCTTGGACTGGTAGCCGACGGTCACGGTGACCGTCCTGGAGTCGGCGGCCCCGGCCGAGCCCGAGCAGGCCGTGGCCACGGGGGCGAGGAGCAGGGCGAGCGCGGCGGGCGCCAGTGCCTTCGTACGCGTCTTGCGCATGGGGGAGGTGCCTTTCACCGGAGCAGGTAGGGCATGTTGACGGTGACCGCGCCGGTGGGACAGCGGGCGGCGCACGGGCCGCAGTACCAGCACTCGTCGACGTGCATGTAGGCCTTGCCGTCGTCCTCGCGGATCGCGAGCGAGTCGAGCGGACACATGTCGACGCAGAGCGTGCAGCCGTCGATGCACAGGGACTCGTCGATGGTCACGGGCACGTCGCCGCGCTGGGGGACCACAGGCATGGCTGTCTCCAGGAAGGTGGGTACGCAGAAGGTCGGAGGTCGGAGGGGAGCGGTGGGCCGGAGGGGAGCGGCGGGCCGGAGGCGGTCACAGACAGCGGCGCAGAAGGCCGCTCATGGTGATCCGGTCGCCGCGGAAGCGGATGAACTCCAGGTCCACGGGGCGGCCGTCGCCCAGGTGGGTGAGGCGCTCCAGCATCAGGACGGCGGCCCCGCGCGGGGCCTGGAGGACGGCGGCGGAGTGCGCGTCGGCGTTGACGGCCTCGAGGGTGATCTCGGCGTGGCCGAGCGGCTGCCCGGTCAGCTGCTCCAGGAGCCGGAAGACGTCGGTGTTCTCCAGGTCGCAGCCGAGCAGGCCGGCGCCGATGTCCATCGGGACGTAGGTGAGGTCGAGGGAGAGCGGCAGCCCGTTCAGGCGCCGCAGCCGTTCGATGTAGAGCACGTCCGCGTGCTCGGGCAGGCCGAGCCGCCCGGCGACCGGGGCGGGGGCGCGGACGGGGCCGACCGTACGGACCTCGTTGGTCACCCGGCCGTGCTCGTTCAGGGTCTCGGCCAGGCCTTGCAGGCGGTCCAGGCCGTGCGGGTACTTCTCGCAGACCACGACGGTGCCCACGCCCGGGCGGCGCTCCACGAGCCCTTCGCCGCGCAGCAGGTCGAGGGCCTGGCGGACGGTGTTGCGGCCGGCGCCGTAGGAGTCGGCGAGTTCGCCCTCCAGGGGGAGGACCCCGCCGGGGTGGCCGCCCGCCAGGATCTGGTGGCGCAGCAGGTCGGCGAGCTGCCGCGCCTGGTCCGCGCGCAGTCGCCGCCGGCGCGCGGCGGCGACCGGGACGGTGTGCGTGGCGGTTCGTTCGGCTGGCATGGCAGGGAACGTACCGGCGGTCCGGCGCCGGTGGTGTTGCCGCAGTGTTGCGCCACCTGACGGCGCTCACGCAGGGCTCTGAGCTGCGGTTTCGGCGGGGTGGCGGAAAGATCCGCCACCCCGCCGACCGAGGGATGGACTAGCGCGATCCCACGATGCGGCCGGTGACCTCGCCGAGGCCGACGCGCGTGCCGTCCGGGCCGGGGGCCCAGGCGGTGAGGGTGACGGTGTCCCCGTCCTCCAGGAAGGTGCGCTTGCCGTCGGTGAGCTCGATGGCGTCGCGGCCGTTCCAGGTGAGCTCCAGCAGCGAGCCGCGCTGGCCGACCTCGGGGCCGCTGACGGTGCCGGAGCCGAAGACGTCACCGGTGCGCAGGGAGGCGCCGTTGACGGTCATGTGGGCGAGCTGCTGGGCGGCCGTCCAGTACATGGTGGCGAACGGCGGCTGCGCCACCTCCTGCCCGTTGATGGAGACGGTGATGCGCAGGTCGAAGCCGCCGGGGCGGTCGAGGGCGGCGTCGTCCAGGTAGGGCAGGAGCGGGAAGTCGCGGGCGGGCGGGGCGACCCGGGCGGCGTCCAGGGCCTCCAACGGGGTGACCCAGGCCGAGACGGAGGTGGCGAAGGACTTGCCGAGGAACGGGCCCAGCGGCACGTACTCCCAGGCCTGGATGTCCCGCGCCGACCAGTCGTTGAGCAGGAACAGCCCGAAGACGTGGTCCTCGAACGCGCCCAGCGGCACCGGGGTGCCCAGCTCGGAGGGGGCGCCGACGACGAAGCCGACCTCGGCCTCGATGTCGAGCTTGACGGAGGGGCCGAAGACGGGCGCCGGGTCGGCGGGCGCCTTGCGCTGACCGGAGGGGCGCACGACATCGGTGCCGGAGACCACGATCGTGCCGGAGCGGCCGTGGTAACCGATCGGCAGGTGCTTCCAGTTGGGGGTCAGCGCGTCGCCGTCCGGGCGGAACATCTTGCCGACGTTGGTGGCGTGGTGCTCGCTCGCGTAGAAGTCGACGTAGTCGGCGACCTCGTACGGCAGGTGCAGGGTGACCTCGTCGAGGGGCAGCAGGTGCGGCTCGACGGTGGGGCGGTGGCCGGGGTCGGTCACCCAGGCGGTCAGCGCGCGGCGGACGTCGCGCCAGGCGGTGCGCCCGGCGGCCAGCAGCGGGTTGAGGGAGGCCTGTCCGAGCAGCCCGGCGTACGGGGAACCGAGCGCGGCCGCGGCCGCCCCCGCGTCGAGCACGTGTCCGCCGATGCGCACGCCGATTCGGCGGCGGCCTTCCGCGGCGGTCGAGAAGACGCCGTAGGGGAGGTTGTGCGGCCCGAACGGGTCGCCCTCGGGGACATCGAGGGGGCTCTGCTGGGGCATGGGGTACTGCCTCGCTTTCGACGCGGTCCGGGGGTGTCCCGGAAGACACGGTGCGGGACACGCTACTCAGGATCCCGCAGGAACGCGCGGGTACCCGGTCGGAGATGAAACACACCCCAGGACGACGCCCATGGTCAGGTATCCACAGTTCCGGTCATATCTGATCTTTTGGTGCGTGCTGTCGATCGAGGGCCTTACGGTCGGGGTTGTGCACTTCCCTGCCCCGCCTCTGTCCCGCTCGACGCTGGAGCGCGCCAAGTGACGGATGGGGCGTGCGGGAGGCCGGATTCGGGCTCAATTTGTAGGACTTGTCCAAAGGGGTCCGTATCCTAGGCGCCGTGACTTCCGCCCCGCCTCCGGCCCTTCCCTATGCCTTGATCGCCACAGATCTGGACGGGACTCTGCTGCAAGCCGGGGACACCGTCTCCGCCCGCTCGTACGAGGCACTCGCGACGGCGCGCGCGGCCGGTGCCCAGCACATCATCGTCACCGGACGCCCCGTCCCCCAGGTCCGACACGTCCTGGACCGGCTCGGCTACACGGGGCTCGCGGTGTGCGGGCAGGGCGCGCAGGTGTACGACGCGGCGCGCGGTCGCCTGCTGCGCTCCGTCTCCATGGACCGGGAGCTGGCCGAGGTGGCCCTCGGCAAGATCGAGGCGGAGATCGGCGAGGTCTACGCGGCGGTCAACCAGGAGGGGGTGGACGCGGAGATGCTGATAGGGCCGGGCTACCGGATGTGGCACCCCCACCTGCCGACGGTCCGCGTCCCGCGGCGCTGCGACCTGTGGTCGGCGCCGATCAACAAGGTGCTGCTCCAGCACCCGGAACTGGACGACGACGAACTGACCCGGGTGGCGCGGTCGGTGGTCGGCCACCTGGTGAACGTCACGATGGCGGGCGAGCACACGGTGGAACTCCAGCCGCCGGGCATCGACAAGGCGAGCGGGCTCGCGCGGGCGGCGGACATCCTCGGCGTGTCCCCGTCCGGGACGATCGCCTTCGGGGACATGCCGAACGACATCCCGATGTTCGCGTGGTCCGCCCACGGCGTGGCGATGGCCAACGCCCACCGCGAGCTGGTGGCGGTCGCCGACGAGGTCACCCTCTCGAACGAGGCGGACGGCATCGCGGTGGTCCTGGAACGCCTCTTCGGCTGACCGCCGGTTGCGGGGGCTCCGTCTCCACACCCCCGCCGCCCGCCAGGGCGGTTCCACCTGCTCAGCCCGCCGCCCGCGGCAACCGCCGCTCCCACGTCCGGTGGAAGACCACCTCGTCCCCCTCCCGGCACACCACCTCGTTCGACGTCAGGAAGCCGCCCTCGTCGCAGCGGATCTCCGACCGCGTCTCCACCCGCGCGTCCCAGCCCAGTTCCGGCCGGTGCAGCCGGATCCGCCACCGCGAGAACGTGCGCGCCGACAGCGCGTCCGCGTCCTGGATCTCGTACACCTCCTCCGCGTCCTCGGAGTACTCCAGCCCGTCCGGGAACACCCGCGTGCCCCCGTACCGCGGGTCCACCTCCAGCCGCCATGTCCCGCGCGCCACGTCCCGTACGACCAGCCGCTCCGGGCGCGGTTCGTCCAGCGTCGCCGGGAAGACCACCCCCAGCGGCTCCGCCTGCTCCGGAGCCTCGAAGACGATCCCGCCGTCCGCCGCGGAGCCGGCCCGCACCGGCAGGGTCAGCGCGCTGCCCGCCGGGTCCAGGGTCCAGCCGGCCTCGGACCCGGCCCGCGGCCAGATCCACGGCCAGTAGGCGGAGGACACGGCGAGCCGGATCCGGTGCCCCGGCGCGAAGGCGTGGCCGATGCCGTTCAGCTCGAAGGTGACGTCCTCGTACGAGCCCACCGGCCAGGGCAGCGCCCGGTCCCGGCCGCGGCGCGCGGAGAGGTTCAGCGCGCCCCGCGTGACCAGCGTCGAGGAGCCGTCCGGGGCGACGTCGCAGAGCCGGGCGATCACCTGCCCGTACGGCACGTCGAGTCGCAGCCGCAGGGTCACCGACGGCCGCCCCAGGATCTCCACCGGCTCCTCGCGCCCCACCGGGAACTCGAAGCAGGCCGATTTCGCGTCCTCCTCCCGCTGGTCCGGTGGCAGGTCGGCGTCGTTGCCGAAGGGGAAGAAGCGGCCCGCGTCCAGTCCGGTGTGCTGCGGGGATGCGACGTCCACGGGCGCGCCCTGGAACACGTAGGGGACGGGGATGACGGACGCCGAGGGCCAGGCCTTCTCGCCGACCCAGCGGCCCGGGAGCTCGTCGTACACCGTCGCCGGCGGGTGCGAGTCGCTGATCCAGGTGCGCAGCAGCGGCTCGTCCATCACCCCGTTGTCCGCACCCTTCAGCCAGTGGTCCCACCAGCGCAGGGTCTCCTGCAGGAAGCCGATGGCCGGTCCCGGCGGCAGGCCGCGGTCCGGGTACTGGTGCGACCAGGGCCCGATCAGGCCCCGTACACGGGCCGGCGGCAGGTGTTCGGCCAGCCGCAGCACGGTGTCCCGGTACGGGTCGTGCCAGCCGCCGACCGCGAGTACGGCCGCGCGGACGGCCGTGTAGTCCTCGCAGACGCTGCCGTGGCGCCAGTAGGCGTCGCGCGTCTGGTGGGAGAGCCAGGTGTGGACGAGGGGTTCCACCGCCTCCAGCCGGTCCAGCCACTGCCGGCGCCAGTCGTCGCCGACGAACCGCGGGTCCGGCGGCCGGGAGGCGAAGGCCAGCATCGTCGCCGCCCACGCGTGCATGTCCACGGCGAGCACCGAGCCGCCCATGTAGTGCACGTCGTTGTCGTACCGGTCGTCCGTCGAGCAGACGGTCACGATCGCCTTCAGGGGCTCGGGGGCCAGCGCCGCGATCTGGAGGGAGTTGAATCCGCCCCACGAGATCCCGAACATCCCCACCGACCCCGTGCACCACGGCTGCGCCGCCAGCCACTCCACCACCGCGACCCCGTCCGCCAGCTCACGGGCGTCGTACTCGTCGCCGGGCCGGCCGCCGCTGCAGCCGTGCCCGCGCACGTCCACCCGTACGGAGGCGTAGCCGTGGCCCGCGTACCAGGGGTGGCGCTGCTGGTCGCGCGGCGCGGTCCAGTCGGTGAGCCGGTAGGGGAGGTACTCCAGCAGGGCCGGGACCGGCTCGTCCGTCACCGGGCGCCAGATCCGGGCGTACAGCTCGACGCCGTCGGGCAGCGGGATCCGGACATCCTCGTGGGTGGTCCCGTACGGGAAGTCGGTACGGATGATCATCTGGTCTCAGCCGCCAATCGCCTCGGACGTTCTCCACGGACCCTTGCCCCCGGCCGCATCAGTGGACGGGGTGCATCGTGCGCCGCAGCCACGGCGCCATCGCCATCACGACCACGCCCGCCGCCACCGCGACGGCGCCGTTGAGGCCGAAGTGCAGGGGGTTCGACACCTGGCCGTAGAGCTTGACCACCTGCGCCTGGATGCCGTTGGCCGGCGCCAGGGAGAGGAACCACAGCGCCATCGTCTGGCTGCCGAAGGCCCGCGGCGCGAGTTTGCTGGTGGCCGACATGCCCGAGGTCTCCAGAGCACGGCCCGGTACGAACCGAGGATGCGGTCGGCGAGCCATCCGCCGGCGACGGATACGAGGTAGACCATGGTCCCGTAGGCCGCCGAGACGGAGGCGGCGGTGCCCGGGTCCATCCCCAGGCCGCCGTTCGCCACCGTGTCCGCGAAGTAGAGGACGAGGATGGCCTGCATGCCCAGGAACGAGAAACGCTCCCAGACCTCCGGTCCGGAGAGCGTGGCGAGGCCCCGGGGATGGCCGAGGAAGGCATGGTCGTCCCGGGGCGGTGGCCGGTCGGCCTCCGGATCCGCGGGTTCGTCCATATCGGTCGCAGTTCTGGGCAAAACGTATTCTCCGGTTGTTTCGGCTCCCCCCGAACATACCGGTGTGTATAGGACAGTGCGCGGGTGGTGGCCGGGAAGGCGCTCTCGGTGATCGAAAACAGACCCGATACGCTGGCTTGAGTGATGGCAGCGACACATCGACAATCCATGTGATCGTCAGCGTGATCGTCAGCAGACAGGAGTACCCCTCGTGACCGTCGTCGGGCCGTTCGGACTGAGCGTGCGGGACCAGGCTCTTGAAACCGATGTCCAGGCCGGACTGGCCGCCGTCGAGGCGGGTCTGCTGGAAGCCACCAAGAGCGAAGTCCCCTTCATCACCGAGGCCGCACAACACCTGGTCCGGGCAGGAGGCAAGCGGTTCCGGCCGCTCCTGGTGATGCTCGCGTCCCGTTTCGGTGATCCCTACGCGCCCGGCATCGTGCCGTCCGCCGTCGTGGTCGAGCTCACGCACCTCGCGACGCTCTACCACGACGACGTGATGGACGAGGCGGACGTCCGCCGCGGGGTGGAGAGCGCCAACGCCCGCTGGGGCAACTCGGTGGCCGTCCTCACGGGTGACTTCCTGTTCGCCCGCGCCTCGCACATCCTGGCCGACCTCGGGCCGGAGGCCGTACGCATCCAGGCCGAGGCCTTCGAGCGGCTGGTGACCGGCCAGATCCTGGAGACGGCCGGCCCGCGCGACGGCCGCGACCCCGTTTCCCACTACCTCGACGTCATCGCCGGCAAGACCGGCTCGCTGATCGCGGTCTCCGGCCGCTTCGGCGCGCTCATGTCCGGCGCCGACGAGTCGGTCGTCGACATCCTGACCCAGTACGGCGAGCGGCTCGGCACCGCCTTCCAGCTCGCCGACGACGTCCTCGACATCGCCTCCGACGCGCACGAGTCCGGCAAGACCCCGGGCACCGACCTGCGGGAGGGCATCCCGACGCTGCCCGTGCTGCGGCTGCGCGAGATGGCGGCCCAGGGCGGCGACCCGGCGGACCTGGAGCTCGTGGAACTCCTGGACGGCGACCTGACGGACGACGCCCGCCACGCCGAGGTGCTCACCCGGCTGCGGGCGCACCCGGCCCTGGAGCGGGCCCGCCGCGACACCATCCAGTACGCCGAGGACGCGCGGGCCATGCTGGCCCCGCTGCCGGAGTGCTTCGCCAAGTCGGCGCTCGAAGAGCTCTGCGACGCGGTGGTGCACCGCGCCGGGTAGCGGCCATGACTGCGGAACGGGCCCTTCCGCCCCGGCGACCCCTACGGGTCGGGGGAGAGGGGCCCCTTCCATGTCATCCCACGGGCGTACGCCGAGTTGCGTCCGGGGACTGACGCCCCAGGCCCGCCGATTTGGTCAGATGGAGTCATCAAACCCCACCAGATCGGGTGAGCGCGGCGACACGGTGGTCACCGCAGTCGACACAGAGGGCAGGGCACTGACATGGCACCGAACACCAAGACTTCCCGCAAGGCCGCCCGGTACGCCGTACCGGTAGCGGTGGCGGGCGTGGCCGCGGCGACCGTTGCGATGGTTCCGGCCTTCGCCAACGCCGGCGGGCCCGACCTGCCGAAGGTGACGGCGCAGCAGCTCATCGAGAAGGTCGCGGCCTCGGACGTGCAGCAGCTGTCCGGCACCGCCCGGATCACCACCGACCTGGGGCTGCCGAAGATCGCGAGCGGGCTGCTCGGCGGCGGGGGCATCGCGGGCGGCTCCGCCAACCCGGAGGACAAGGTCGCCCAGCTGGCGAACGGCAGCCACACCCTGCGCGTGGCGGCCGACGGCCCGGACCGCCAGCGGCTGACCTTCCTCGACGGCAAGGACGAGTACAGCCTCATCCACAACGGCGACGACGTGTGGGGCTACGACTCCAAGTCGAACGAGGTCTTCCACGAGAAGAACGCCGAGGCCGGCAAGGGCAAGGACGGCGGCAAGGAGCACAAGACCGGCGACCGGCTGGCCGCCTCGCCGCAGAAGCTGGCCGAGGAGATCCTGACGGCCGCCGGCCCCACCACGGACGTCAGTGTCGGCGACACCGCGCAGGTGGCCGGGCGCGACGCCTACCAGCTGGTGCTGAAGCCCAAGCAGAGCGGCTCCACGGTCGGCTCGGTCCAGATCGCGGTGGACGCCAAGAACGGCGTGCCGCTGCGCGTGCAGCTGCTGTCCGCCCAGGGCGGCAAGCCGATCGTGGACGCCGGCTTCACCAAGGTGGACTTCGCCAAGCCCGCCGCCGACACCTTCGCCTTCACCGCGCCCAAGGGCGCCAAGGTGACCGAGGGCGTGGACGAGGCGGGCAAGGGCGGTGCGAACGAGCACTGGAAGGCGCTGGAGTCCTTCCCGGGCCTCGGTGGTCTGGCCGGTGGCGCGGGCGGCAAGGGCGACGTGAAGGTGCTCGGCGAGGGCTGGTCGACCGTCGCCCGCATCGACTCGGGCGTCAACCGGAGCCTGAAGGACCTGGAGAACGACAAGAACGCCCCGAAGCAGGCCAAGCAGTTCCTCGACTCCCTCGGGGACAAGGTCACCGGGAAGTTCGGTGAGGGCCGTGTCCTGTCGACCCGCCTCGTCAACGCCCTGATCACGGACGACGGCAAGGTCTACGTCGGCGCGGTCACCAAGGACGCGCTGGTGAAGGCGGCCGACGCCAACAAGTAGTCGCGGGTCGGACGAACCGTCGCGAGGGTGGGCCGGGGACTGTGTCCCTGCCCACCCTTGCGGCATTCCGGCTGCCCGTACAGCGCACCCGCTGTACGGTGTTGGACATGTCGAGACACGTCACCATCCGCCTGGACGAAGAGTTCCACGAACGCCTGAAGGCACGTGCGGCGGCACTGGGGACGACGGTCACCGCGCTGATCACCGAGGTCACAGAGCGCGAACTCGACGAGGATCGGAAGAACTTCCTCTCAGGCATAGAGGAGTTCGCCGATCACTGGAGCTACTTCCAGCAGCGGTTCGGCAATTGAAGATCACCATGGAGTGGGCCTGGACGGCTCTGGCCCACCACCTCCCGTCCGATCCCGCCGTGTGGGATCCCTCCGGGGTGGCCGCCGCGGTCGCCCGGCACCAGAACGACCTCGTCCTCGTGCCCGAACAGCCCGCCCCGGACACCGCGTGGCGGGCCGCCGCGTTTTTGCACACCCTCGCGGTGTGCCCGGCGCTGGAGTCCCCGATGAACGAGTTCTACGCGGCCGCCGCGACCCGCTCGTACCTGCGGGTGGCCGGGGCGAAGCAGCTGCCCTCGCCCGAGGAGCTCGGCGATCTGGTGGAGGCGGCGAAACTGGGCCGCGCGGACATCGCGGCGGTGGCCGAGGAGCTGCGTGCCCGCATCCAGGGGCCGCTCGAGGCGTCCTCGCAGGCGCACGCCGAGGACGCCTGACGCCTGAGCTCCGGCACGATCGGATCGGATGGGATCGGATCGTGCCGGAGCCGTGGATCGGTGGGCCGGAAGACTAGAAGGTGATCTTCCAGCTGTTGATGTAGCCGACGTCCTGCGCCGCCGTGTCCTTGACCCGGAGGTTCCAGACCCCGTTGGCGACCTCGCCGGAGGCGTTCACGGTGTACGTCTGGACCAGGTTGTCGGCGCTGCCGCCGCTGCGGTTGTGCAGGTTGTAGACGCTGCCGTCGGGGGCGACCAGGTCGACCACCAGGTCACCGCGGTATGTGTGGACGATGTTCACGTCGATCTTGGTGGTGGCGGGCGCGTTGCCCGTCACACCGGAGACCGTGATCGGCGAGGACACCGCCGCCGCGGGGGAGTCCGGGATGTTCACGTCCGCCGTGTTCTCGAAGGACTGGCCGGGCGGGACCGGAGTGGCCGCCCCGAGGGTCCAGATCGCGTAGGCGACGGCGTCGGAGTTGCGGTCCAGGGCGGTGTCGTTGATGTTCGTCAGGCTGTCGCAGGAGGAGTGGTAGCACCGGTCGAAGGCCTGACCGGAGGTGCCGCCCCACTTCTGGGCCTGCGCCGCCGTCTTCGTGTAGTCGGCGCCGGAGAACAGGCCGCCGACGGGGATGCCCGCGTTCTTGAAGGGGGCGTGGTCGGAGCGGCCGTCGCCCTCGGTCTCGATCTCGGTCGGGACGCCGAGGCCGGCGTAGTAGTTCTTGAAGGTCTGCTCGATGGTCGGGTCGTCGTCGTAGACGAAGTAGCCCGGGTTCGGCGAGCCGATCATGTCGAAGTTCAGGTAGCCGGAGATCTTCGCCTTCTCGGCCGCCAGCAGGTTGTTGACGTAGTACTTCGAGCCGATCAGGCCCAGCTCCTCCGCGCCCCACCAGCCGAAACGCAGGTGCTTGGTGGGCTGTAGACCGGCCCGGGAGACGGCGAGGGCGGTCTCCAGGACGGCCGCGCTGCCGGAGCCGTTGTCGTTGATGCCGGCGCCCGCGGTCACCGAGTCCAGGTGCGACCCGGCCATCAGGACCGAGTTCGGGTCGCCGCCCGGCCAGTCGGCGATCAGGTTGTAGCCGGTGGCGCCGCTGGAGGTGAAGGTCTGCAGGGTGGTCGTGAAGCCGGCCGCGTCGAGCTTGCCCTTCACGTAGTCGATCGAGGCCTTGTAGCCGGCCCTGCCGTGGGCACGGTTGCCGCCGTTGTTGGCGGCGATGGTCGAGAGCTGCGACAGATGGGCCTTGACGTTGGCCAGCGGGATGTCGGGCGGTGTCGGTGCCGCGGCGACCGCCGACGGGGCGGCGAGTGCGGCGGGGACGGCGGAGGCGAACAGGCCGGCGACCGCGAACGCGGTCACGGCAGCAAGGCGCCGAGAGACGGACAGGCTCATGTGGGGGCTCCGGGATTCCGCGGGGATATGACGGAACGGGTGGGGATAGAGCAGGTGAGCGTTAGTGCGTCAGTGCGAGCCTGATGTTCAGCGAGAGTATGACTGTCCGTCAAGACCACAATTCGGTCAGGGCAGTTCGGAAAACGGACGATCCCCGGTACGGGTGGTCCGTACCGGGGATCGTGGGGGTGAAGGGTTTGCCGGCGCGAGCCCCGCTGGGGGCCGCGCCACGCGCCTCTCGGGGGGCGTTACGCGGGCTCGCGGGTCGGCGTCGCCAGGAGGGTCGGCGCCGCCGCCGCCAGCCTGGCCCGGGACCGCCGCGCCGTACGCAGCGCGTCCCAGGTGAGGAGCACCAGCGCCGCCCACACCAGGGAGAAGCCGGCCCAGCGCTCGGGCGGCATCGCCTCGTGGAAGTACAGGACACCGAGCCCGAACTGGAAGACCGGGGCCATGTACTGGAGCAGCCCCAGGGTGGACAGCGGAACCCGGATCGCGGCCATCCCGAAGAACACCAGCGGGATCGCGGTGACCAGGCCGGTCGCGGCCAGCAGCAGCGCGTGGCCGACACCGTGCGAGGCGAAGGTGGACCGCCCCTGAGCGCCGAGCCACAGCACGTAGCCGAGGGCGGGCAGGAACAGCACGGCCGTCTCGGCGGCCAGCGACTCCAGGCCGCCCATGTTGAGCTTCTTCTTGATCAGCCCGTACGTGGCGAAGGAGAAGGCGAGGACCAGCGAGATCCACGGCGGTCGCCCGTAGCCGATGGCGAGCACCAGCACGGCGACGAAGCTGAGACCGACCGCCACCCACTGGGCGCGGCGCAGCCGCTCACCGAGCACCAGCACGCCGATGGCGATGCTGACCAGGGGATTGATGAAGTAGCCGAGGCTGGCCTCGACGACGTGCTCGTTGTTGACGGACCAGATGTACAGGCCCCAGTTCACGCTGATCACCGAGGCGGCCAGCGCGGTCAGGCCGAGCTTGCGGGGCCGGCGGAGCAACTCCCGTATCCAGCCCCAGCGGCGCAGCGCGAGCAGCGCCAGACCGACCACGGCCAAGGACCACACCATGCGGTGGGCGAGGATCTCGACCGCCCCGGAGGGCTTGAGGAGAGGCCAGAAGAGGGGCACCAGCCCCCACATCCCGTAAGCGCCGAATCCGTAGAGCAAACCCGTGCGCTGCTCGTTCTCTGCCTTCACGGGGCCTCCTGTGCGACTTCCAGCCAACTTCACCGACGGTATCGCCGTACGGCCCGGATGTCATGCCCGTAATTGCGAGATACTCATGACATCTTTCGGGGTCCGCGAGGCCCGGGCGCGCCGGACGCGACGGAGCCCGGATCCTGGAGCGGGATCCGGGCTCCATCGCGTGCGGGAAGGCGCGCGCTAGCCGACGACGGTCCAGGTGTCGTTGCCGGCCAGCAGCGCCCCGAGGTCGCCCTTGCCGCTGCGGTCGATGGCCGCGTCGAGCTGGTCGGCCATGAGGGTGTCGTAGACGGGCCGCTCCGCGCTGCGGAACACCCCGATCGGGGTGTGGTGCAGCGTGTCGGGGTCGGCGAGGCGGGAGAGCGCGAAAGCGGTGGTGGGGCTCGCGTTCCGCGCGTCGTGCACCAGGATCCGCCCCTCATTGGCCGCGGTGACCTCGACGACCTCCAGGTCCCCGGTGGCCGGGTTGCGTACGACACCCTTCGCGTTGTCCGTGCCGAAGCGGATCGGCTGCCCGTCCTCCAGCCGGATCACCGCCTCCAAGGCCTGGTCCTTGTCCTTGAGGACCTCGAAGGCGCCGTCGTTGAAGATGTTGCAGTTCTGATAGATCTCCACGAGCGCCGTGCCCTGGTGGTCGGCCGCCTGGCGCAGCACCTCGGTGAGGTGCTTGCGGTCGGAGTCGACGGTCCGGGCGACGAAGGAGGCCTCGGCTCCGATCGCCAGCGACACCGGGTTGAAGGGCGCGTCGAGCGAGCCCATCGGCGTCGACTTGGTGACCTTGCCGACCTCGGACGTGGGGGAGTACTGGCCCTTGGTCAGCCCGTAGATCCGGTTGTTGAACAGGAGGATCTTGAGGTTGACGTTGCGGCGGAGGGCGTGGATGAGGTGGTTGCCGCCGATGGACAGCGCGTCGCCGTCGCCGGTGACGACCCAGACGGACAGGTCGCGGCGGGAGGTGGCCAGGCCCGTGGCGATGGCCGGGGCGCGGCCGTGGATGGAGTGCATCCCGTAGGTGTTCATGTAGTACGGGAAGCGGGAGGAGCAGCCGATGCCCGAGACGAAGACGATGTTCTCCTTCGCGAGGCCCAGTTCGGGCATGAAGCCCTGCACCGCGGCCAGCACGGCGTAGTCACCGCAACCGGGGCACCAGCGGACCTCCTGGTCCGACTTGAAGTCCTTCATCGACTGCTTGCTCTCGGCCTTCGGTACCAGCGAGAGCAGGGTCCGCTCCCCTTCGGTCACCTCAGTCATCGATGGCCTCCTTGAGAACCGTGGCGAGCTGCTCCGCCTTGAACGGCATTCCGTTGACCTGGTTGTACGACTGCGCGTCGACCAGGTATTTCGCCCGGATCAGGGTGGCGAGCTGCCCGAGGTTCATCTCCGGCACCACTACCTTCTCGTAACGCTCCAGGACCTCGCCGAGATTCCTGGGGAAGGGGTTGAGGTGGCGCAGGTGGGCCTGGGCGATGGGGAGTCCGGCGCTGCGCAGCCGGCGGACGGCCGCGGTGATGGGGCCGTAGGTGGACCCCCAGCCCAGGACCAGGGTGGTGGCGCCGTCCGGGTCGTCGACGTCGATGTCGGGGACCTGGATGCCGTCGACCTTGGCCTGGCGGGTGCGGACCATGAGGTCGTGGTTGGCCGGGTCGTAGGAGATGTTGCCGGTGCCGTCCTGCTTCTCGATACCGCCGATGCGGTGTTCGAGGCCGGGGGTGCCGGGGATGGCCCAGGGCCGGGCGAGGGTTTCCGGGTCCCGTTTGTACGGCCAGAACACCTCGGTGCCGTCGGCGAGGGTGTGGTTCGCGGCGGTGGCGAACTTGACCTTCAGGTCGGGCAGGTCGGCGACCTCCGGGATCCGCCAGGGCTCGGATCCGTTGGCGAGGTAGCCGTCGGAGAGCAGGAAGACCGGGGTCCGGTAGGTGAGCGCGATACGGGCCGCCTCGAGGGCGGCGTCGAAGCAGTCCGCCGGGGTCCGCGGCGCCACGATCGGGACGGGGGCCTCGCCGTTGCGGCCGAACATGGCCTGCAGGAGGTCCGCCTGCTCCGTCTTGGTCGGCAGGCCGGTGGAGGGGCCACCGCGCTGGATGTCCACGATCAGCAGCGGAAGCTCCAGCGACACCGCGAGGCCGATCGCCTCCGACTTGAGCGCCACACCGGGCCCGGAGGTGGTGGTCACCCCGAGCGCGCCGCCGAAGGCCGCGCCGAGCGCCGCGCCGATGCCGGCGATCTCGTCCTCGGCCTGGAAGGTCCGCACGCCGAAGTTCTTGTGCTTCGACAGCTCGTGCAGGATGTCCGAGGCCGGGGTGATCGGGTAGGAGCCCAGGTAGAGGGGCAGGTCGGCCTGCTGGCTCGCGGCGACGAGACCGTAGGAGAGCGCCAGGTTCCCGGAGATGTTGCGGTAGGTGCCGGTGGGGAAGGCACGGGTGGCGGGGGCGACCTCGTAGGAGACCGCGAAGTCCTCGGTGGTCTCCCCGAAGTTCCAGCCGGCCCGGAAGGCGACGACGTTCGCCTCGGCGATCTCGGGCTTCTTCGCGAACTTCTGCCGCAGGAAGGTCTCGGTGCCCTCGGTCGGCCGGTGGTACATCCACGACAGCAGGCCCAGCGCGAACATGTTCTTGCTGCGCTCGGCCTCCTTGCGGGAGAGCCCGAAGTCCTTCAGGGCCTCGACCGTCAGGGTGGTCAGCGGCACCGGATGCAGGTTGTAGGCGTCGAGGGAGCCGTCCTCCAGCGGCGAGCTGGCGTAGCCGACCTTGGCCATGGGGCGCTTGGTGAACTCATCCGTGTTGATGATGATCTCCGCGCCGCGCGGCAGGTCCGCGATGTTCGCCTTCAAGGCCGCCGGGTTCATCGCCACCAGCACGTTCGGGGCGTCGCCCGGGGTGAGGATGTCGTGGTCGGCGAAGTGCAGCTGGAAGGAGGAGACGCCCGGAAGGGTTCCGGCGGGCGCGCGGATCTCGGCGGGGAAGTTCGGCAGCGTCGACAGGTCGTTCCCGAAGGACGCCGTTTCCGAGGTGAAGCGGTCACCGGTGAGCTGCATACCGTCACCGGAGTCACCCGCGAATCGGATGATCACACGATCGAGGCGGCGCACTTCCTTGCCGCCGGGACTCTCCGGGGTGCGCTGTCCACCGACAATCGCACCCCCGGACCCGTCGGCCTGCTCGGCTGGGCTGCTGACCTGGCTGGTCACTGAACCGGACCTCCTTCGAGGCGTGACCCCCCGGGACCCACCCTACGACGGTAGGGATCAAGGCCCCCAGGAGCGGTCACATTCTGGACCGTAGGACCGCCCCTCGAGACGGCCCTGCCGGTATGCCGTATCTGACAGAGTGTCAGTCGATCATGATTTCAGGTAGGTGAGAACGGCCAGTACTCGCCGGTGATCCCCGTCACTCGGCGAAAGGCCCAACTTCATGAAGATGTTGCTGACGTGCTTTTCCACCGCTCCGTCGCTCACGACCAACTGCTTCGCCACGGCGGAATTCGTCCGGCCCTCGGCCATCAGCCCGAGCACCTCGCGCTCGCGCGGGGTCAGGCCCGCCAATACGTCCTGCTTCCGGCTGCGACCGAGCAGCTGGGCGACGACCTCGGGGTCCAGGGCCGTACCGCCCCGGGCCACCCGCACCACCGCGTCCAGGAACTCGCGCACGTCGGCCACCCGGTCCTTCAGCAGATACCCCACCCCGGTGGTCGAACCGGCCAGCAGTTCGGTGGCGTACTGCTCCTCCACGTACTGGGACAGCACGAGCACACCTATCCCGGGGTGGTCACGGCGTAGCCGCACCGCCGCCCGCACCCCCTCGTCGGTGTGGGTCGGCGGCATCCGTACGTCCGCCACCACCACATCCGGCAGCGCGCCCTCCGCCGCCAGGTCCGCCACCGTCTTGATCAGGGCCTCCGCGTCCCCGACGCCTGCCACGACGTCATGCCCCCGGTCGGTCAGCAACCGGGTCAGGCCCTCACGCAGCAGCACTGAATCCTCGGCGATGACCACCCGCACCCTGTCTTCCACGACTCAGCTGCTCCCGCGTCCACTCGTTCACGCACTACCTGACTCAGCCAAGCATCCCAGCCTTGAGTCCCGCTGAAGGCAGAGCCGGGACAACACGTCGCCGTACGAGGGGAGTTTTCGCGTACTGGAACGTCGCATACCGCAAACGGGCGCCACACGCGCCGGGAGTTGCGAAGGGCCGGACCATCCGGCCCGGCCCTTCCCTCGACGGCTCTTCCGCGCCCTAGGGGCGCCAGGGCAGCTCGGCCGTGACCGTGGTCCCGCCCCCGACGGGGGAGTCGACGACCAGCACCCCGTCCACGGCGTCCAGCCGCTCGGTCAGCCCCGCCAGCCCCGTCCCCTCCCGCGGCCCGGCCCCGCCCCGGCCGTTGTCGGCGACCTGGATCAGCAGCCGCTCCCCGGACTTCCACACGTCCACCGACGCCGACCGGGCCAGCGCGTGCTTGCTCACGTTCTGCAGCAGCTCCGAGACCGTGAAGTACGCGATCCCCTCGATCGCCGCCGCGGGCCGGGCCGGCAGATCCACGGCCACCCGTACCGGCACCGCGCACCGCGCCGCCACCGAGGACAGCGCCGCGTCCAGCCCCCGGTCGGTCAGCACGGCCGGGTGGATACCGCGGGCCAGATCACGCAGCTCCTGGAGGGCGATCTTCACCTCACCGTGCGCCTCGTCCACCATCCGGGCGGCGGCCTGCGGATCCTCGGTCAGCTTCTCCTTCGCCAGCCCCAGATCCATCGCCAGCGCCACCAGCCGGGCCTGCGCCCCGTCGTGCAGATCCCGCTCGATGCGCCGCAGGTCGGCGGCGGCGGTGTCCACGACCACCCCGCGGTCGGACTCCAGCTCGCTGACACGGGTGGCCAGGCTCGACGCCCCGAGCAGCCCGCCGACCATCACGCGGTCGACGGTGGTCAGGGCCCGGATCACCCAGGGCGTGGCGAGGGTGAGGGCCAGCCCGATCAGGCTGGTCAGGGCGATCGTGCCGGGCGAGTCGAGGTAGAAGGTGTAGTCGTCGTTCTGGAAGAGCTGCAGACCGGGCTGGTCGGTGAAGGCCGGGAAGACCCAGAACCACAGCGGGTACAGCAGGTACGCCCACCCGCACGCCCACAGCACCAGGGACAGGCAGAACGAGAACACCGCCCACGGGAAGTGGACGACCGAGTACAGCGCGTGCCGCCAGGCGCTCCCGCTCTTGAGCAGCGCACCCATGGCGGCGAGCGGACCGGCCTTCTTCGCCCGGATCGGCGCGGGGGCGGCGATGTCCACCCCGAGCAGCCCACGCACCCGGGCCCGCTCCACGCGCCCGAAGCCCCGGCACATGGCGAGCACACCGGCGAGGACCGGAACCCCGAGGAAGGTCACGAGCAGTCCGGCGCCGAGGCTCACGCCGGCGATGGTGAGCGAGAAGTACACCGTGCTCAGTGGCAGCCCGATCAGCAGGTACCCGAGCTCCCGCCAGGTCCGCCCCTCGACCGGAGCCCGCAGCACCGCGCCGATCCCGCCGCCCGCGCCTCTGCCGTTGTCCATGATCCCGACCCGCCCTTCCGGTCCTCCGATACCCCCTCACCCTGCCGCCCCCCGTCCCCCCACAACCATCCGGCGGGTCGGCATCTCCACCGGGGGGTTAACCCCACCAACGCAGCCAAGCCGGCACCGCCGATCCAGCCCGCCGCCGAATCCAGCCCCGCCGGCGTTTGAGGCGCGGGGTCCGGGGCGGAGCCCTGGGAAACGGCGGCGCGCCGGACACCCGAGTGGGACCCGGCTCATCCCCTGCGGCCCCGCCGGCGAGGCGCACGGCGGAGCCCTGGGAAACGGCGGCGCGCCGGACACCCGAGTGGGACCCGGCTCATCCCCCGCGGCCCCGCCGGCGAGGCGCACGGCGCCGGACACCCGAACGGGACCCCCGCCCACCCCGGACGGGAGTCCCGCTCACCAGCAACAGCACGAGGCCGGGGCCCCGAGCCCCTACCCCCGGTCCCGCCACGGCAGCTCGGCCGTGACCACGGTCCCCACCCCGGCGGGCGAGTCCACCACCAGTACCCCGTCCACCGCGCCCAACCGCTCCGCGAGCCCCGCCAACCCACTCCCCCCGGAGGGACTCGCTCCGCCCCGCCCGTCGTCCGACACCCGGATCATCAGCCGCGCCCCCGCCCGCCACACCTCGACCGTCGCGCCCCGCGCCCCCGGCCCCGCGTGCTTGCTCACGTTCTGCAGCAGCTCGGACACCACGAAGTACGCGATCCCCTCGATCGCCTCCGCCGGCCGTGCCCGCGACGGGTCACCCGACGGATCGCCCGGCAGATCCACCGCCACCTTCACCGGCACCACACACCGCGCCGCCACCGACGACAGCGCCGCGTCCAGCCCCCGGTCCGTCAGCACCGCCGGGTGGATCCCCCGCGCGAGGTCCCGCAGCTCCTGCAGCGCCAGCTTCACCTCACCGTGCGCCTCGTCGACCATCGCCGCCGCACCCTCCGGGTCCTCCAGCAGCTTCTCCTTCGCCAGGCCCAGCCCCATCGCCAGCGCCACCAGCCGGGCCTGCGCCCCGTCGTGCAGGTCCCGCTCGATGCGCCGCAGGTCGGCCGCCGCCGTGTCGACGACGACCCCCCGGTCGGATTCCAGCTCCGCGATCCGCCGCTCCAGGTCGTCGGAGGGCGACAGCAGCCCCCGTGCCATCGCCCGGTCCACGTTCGCCATCAGCCGCACCAGATACGGCAGCACCGGCCACAGCACGAACAGGCCCGTGAGCGCTACCGTGAAGGTGAGTACTCCCCACGGCAACCGGATCAGCTGGTACAGCACCGTCCGCCAGCCGACCGGGTCCTTGATGCTCGTCCACAGCCAGGGGAAGAATCCGCCGGACCGCTTCGGCCCGGGGATCGGGGTCGGCTCGTCCACCCGTACGCCCAGCAGCCCGCGGGCGCGTGCCCGGTCCAGCCGTCCCAATTGCCGAGACAGATACAGACCGCACGCGAGCAAGGGAATTCCGACCGCGGTCACGGAAAGACCGCCGGCGGTGGAAACCATGACAACCGCGTAAACGAATCCGACGATCGCCAGCGGCAGGTTGCTCACGAGATAGGCGATCTCCTTCCACGTCACGGCGCTGAAGACGGCACGTACGGGGGGAGGTCGATCGTTGTCGGGTACGGCATGGCTCATGGTCATGCGCCACACCCTGTCAAGTACGACCCGCTGATGCCATGGGGTGGCCGGGGTGCTGTGAACGGGGGATAACCCCACCCCGTGTGAGGCAGGCCCTAGACTCCCGTCCGTACCAGATCGTCGACAGTGACCGAGGAGCGAGGAACGGACGTGCCTGAACCAACGGTATCGACCGTAACCGTGCTCGCGGCGGACTACTTCCGGAGTTATTCGGTCGTCGGTCTACTGGCCGCCCTCGGTGTGCTTTTCGTGGCCGTCGCCTTCGGCGCGGGCCGCCTGCTGCGGCCCGTCGTCCCGACGCCCGAGAAGCTGCTGACCTACGAATGCGGTGTGGACCCGGTCGGCGAGGGCTGGGCGCACACCCAGGTCCGCTACTACGTCTACGCGTTCCTCTACGTCATCTTCGCCGTCGACTCGATCTTCCTGTTCCCGTGGGCGACGGTGTTCGCCGCCGCCGGTTACGGCGCCACGACCCTGGTGGAGATGTTCATCTTCCTGGGCTTCCTGGCCGTCGGCCTGCTCTATGCGTACAAGAAGGGCGTCCTCGAATGGACGTGACACCGGCTGTGACGCCGACCGAGGGCGTGCTGCTCCCGGAGCCCAAGCGCCTCGGAGTCCTCTCCCGCCTGGCCCCGGAACCGATGAAGGTGGTCCTGAACTGGGGCCGCCGGTACAGCCTGTGGGTCTTCAACTTCGGCCTGGCCTGCTGCGCGATCGAGTTCATCGCCGCGTCCATGGCCCGGCACGACTTCATCCGGCTCGGTGTGATCCCCTTCGCGCCGGGTCCCCGCCAGGCAGACCTGATGATCGTCTCGGGCACCGTGACGGACAAGATGGCCCCGGCCGTGAAGCGGCTCTACGAGCAGATGCCGGAGCCGAAGTACGTCATCTCCTTCGGCGCCTGCTCCAACTGCGGCGGCCCGTACTGGGACTCGTACTCCGTGACCAAGGGCGTCGACCAGATCATCCCGGTCGACGTCTACGTGCCCGGCTGCCCGCCGCGTCCCGAAGCCCTTCTCCAAGGCATCCTCAAGCTCCAGGAGAAGATCGCCCGCGAGTCGCTGGCCGAGCGCTACGCCGCCGGGCCGTCCGTGGCCCAGCTGACCAGCGGCTTGGTCACGCCCCCGCCGGCACCCGCGCAGGGGGCGGGCACGTGAACGTCTACGACTCCCTCCCCGACGCGGCGCCGACGGTCTTCGGAGCCGAGGCCGTCGCCGAGTTCTCGTACGACGTCCTCACGGTGGACGTGCCCGTCGGCAGCTGGATCTCCGCCCTCGAAATCGCCCGGGACAAGCTGGGCTGCACCTACTTCGACTGGCTGAGCGCGGTGGACGAGCCCGGCACCGGCTTCCGGATCTGCGCGCACGTCGTGTCGCTGGAGAACCACCGGGTACGCCGACTGCTGATGCGCACGACGGTCCCGCACAGCGCCGCCTCCCTGCCGTCCGCGGTCGCCGTCTACGCCGGGGCGGAATGGCACGAGCGCGAGACCTTCGAGATGTTCGGGGTGACCTTCACCGACCACCCGCACCTCGTCCCGCTCCTCCTCCCCGAGAACTTCGAGGGACACCCGCTGCGCAAGGACTTCGTCCTGGCCGCGCGCGTCGCCAAGGCCTGGCCCGGTGCCAAGGAGCCCGGCGAGGCGCACGACCCGGACGCGCCCAAGCGCCGCCAGATGCTCCCGCCGGGCGTACCGGACCCCAACGACTGGGGCCCCATGAAGGGCCAGCTCCCGCCGGCCCCGGCCCGTCCGGCCCGCACCGCGCGTGCGCCCGGCGCGGCGGGCGCCGCCGCGCGCACCCCGCGCG
>NZ_JBGBPT010000112.1:0-25995 GCF_041106355.1 Streptomyces sp. BF23-19
TCGGCGCCCGGATCCGCGACGGCTCGCTGGACACGATGCTGGTGCGGCCGGTCCCGGTGCTCGCGCAGGTCGCGGCGCGGCCGGCGGCCAGCAGGGCCCGGGCCCGGGCCAGCGCGTGCTCCGGCCGGTCGCCGTCCGGGGCCTCCATCGCGTCCAGCACCCGCAGGGCCTCGGCGGCGTCGCCGCCCGCCAGGTGTACGGCCGACTCGGCCACCGCCAGCTCGTCCGCCGCCCAGGCGGGCAGTCCCGCCGCATCCACCGCGCGCAGGGCGGCGAGCGCGGCGTCCCCGTCGCCCTCGGCCGCCGCGATCCGGGCCCCGATGACGGCGGCCCGGGCGGCGGTCGCGGGATCCGGGCGCGGCCCGGGCGCCGCGGTGGCCAGGTCGAGGTGGTGGCGGGCGGCCGGCAGGTCGTCCTGCTCGACGGCCACGCCCGCCAGGACGAGGTGGTCGATCCCGGCCCGGCGTTCGGCCGGCAGGGCGGACCGCTCGGCGACGGCGAGCGAGGCACGGGCGTGTTCGGCGGCCTGTCGCAACCGGCCGCGCAGCAGTTCGGTCAGGGCGAGTGAGCCGAGGGCCCCGCAGAGCGGGGCCTCCGTGCCCGACGGACCGCATGCGGCGACGGCGGCGGTCAGCGCGGATTCGGCCCGGTCCAGGCGTCCGGCGCCCAGCTCGACGGCGCCGAGATGGGCCAGCAGCAGGGCGTGGAGCTCGGGGTGCTCGGCGAGCAGGGGCGGCGGCAGTTCCCGCAGCAGCCGGTCGGCGTCGGCGGCCGCCCGTTCGGTGGCCGTCAGGTCGTCGGCCGGCCGGCCGGCGAGTACGCCGAGGAAGGCGCGGCCGAACCGGGCCGCCGGACCGCAGGCGTCCGCGAGCGGGTCGTCCGTGAGCGGGTCCGTGAGCGATGCGAGGGTGGCGTCCGCCCGCCGCAGTTCGGCCTCGCACCCGGGGAGGTCCTGTTCGGCCAGTCGGCACGCCGCGCCGACCAGTGCGGGCGCCAGTCCGGGCGTCCCGGTCGGCATGCCGGCGAAGGCCCGGCCCAGCTGATCCGCCTCCAGGCCCGTCAGGAGGCGGCCGAGTGCCAGGTTGTCGACCAGTTGCGCCGCCGCGAACTGCCAGTCCCCGGCGGGGGCGCCCTGGAGCACCGCCTCCGTGAGTCGCCCGGTCCGGGCGAGCCAGCGCGCCGCCCGCCCGTGCAGCCGGGGTTCGAGGCCGGGGCAGCGTTGCCGCAGGTGTGCGCGCAGGACCTCGGCGAACAGCGGGTGCAGTCGGTACCAGGCCGAGGCGTCGATCTGTTCCAGGAACGCGTTGTCGCGGGCCAGCCCGGCCAGGGTCCGCGCGCCGTCGTCCCGGCCGGTCAGGGCGTCCGCGAGATCCGGGTGGACGCGGTCGGTGACACAGACGCGCAGCAGCAGGTCCTGGGTGGGGGGCGGCTGCGCGTCGAGCACCTCGGTGAGGAGGTAGTCGGCGATCGTGGTGCGGTCGGCCGCGAACTGGCGCAGGAACGCCTCCGGGTCGGCGCTGCGCTGCATCGCCAGGGCGCACAGGCGTACCCCGGCCGCCCATCCCTCGGTCCGCTCCATCAGCAGGCGGATTCCGTCGGGTGAGACGGTCAGGTGGTGCTCGCTCAGCAGCGCCTCGGCGTCCGCGTCGGTGAATCTGAGGTCGGCGTGCCGGATCTCCGTGATCTCGCCGGCAGCCCGGTAGCGGTGCAGGGGCAGCAGGGAGTCCGAGCGGCTGGTGAGCACGATGCGCAGCCCGCCCGCCGCGTGCCGGAGTACGAAGTCCAGCCCCTCGCTCGTCGCGGGTGGCTGGGTGGTGTCGAACTGGTCGAGGACGAGGACCGCGGGCTGTGCGGAAGCGGCCAGCCCGTCCGCCAGGCGCACCAGGAACGACCGGGTCACGCCTTCGGCCCGGGTCGGCCTGCCCACCTCGGCGGGCAGGGCCGCCCCGCCCCGGTGGAGGGCCTCCAGCACGTAGGCCCAGAAGGCTCCGGGGGCGTCGTCGGGTTCGACGGTGAGCCACATGGGGGGACGTGTCGTGCGTCCGTCGGCCGCCCAGTGGGCGGTGAGCACCGTCTTGCCGGATCCGGCCGGACCGTTGATGAGGGTGAGCGGCCCCTGCGTCCCGGCCGTCAGCCGCCCCAGCAGCTCGGGCCGGTGGACCAGCAGCTTCGGTACGGCCGGGGGCGCGAACCTGGCGGTGAGCATGGGGTCGCCGGTCGGCGCCCGGTGGTCCATGGAGGTCACCGGGGTTCCCGCGGGGGTTCGGACTGTGATCGGCGCACGCTTCCCACTGAACCGGTGATCGGTGGTGATCACCAGTCGTGTCACCCGGGCCGGGTGATGCCCGGGTGATGTCCGGCCTGAAGGGCGAAGCGGGGCGCCGCGGCGACGAAGGCTTCGGCCACCTGCTCCCGGACGGCGAACGGAACGTCCGCGGCCGGGGTGAGCCGGTAGGTGAAGGGCGGCATGTCAGCGGCCCGGCGGCTCGAAGTCGCCCTGAGGGCCGGTCGTGGACGGACAGAAGGTTGGATCACGAGGCCCGGCGTAAGGTACCGGGATGATCGAGACACCAGAGGTGTTCACGCGGAGCACGGTCGAGCGGGAGGGCGCGGCCGGAGCCGCGTGGCTCGCCGAACTGCCGCACATCGTCGATGAGTTACTGGAGCGCTGGCAGTGCGTACCGGACGGCGCGGTCATGCACGGAGGGGTCGGGATCATCGTTCCGGTGCTGCGGCGGGCCTCGGAGTCGGCCGTGCTGAAGGTGTCCTTCCCGCACCCCGGCAACGTCCACGAGCCGGACGCGTTCGAGGCGTGGGCCGGGGACGGCGCCGTCCTGCTGCACGAGCGCGACGACGCGCGCTTCGCGATGTTGCTGGAGCGGGTCCGGACCTCGACGCTGGAGGAGGTCCAGGACGGCGACGAGGTGGTGACGGTGGCGGGGCGGCTCAGCCACCGGCTGGCCGTCCCCGCGCCGGCCGGCCTGCCCCGGCTACAGGACCGGAGCGACTCCTGGGAGGAGCAACTGCTTCGCGATCAGCAGGAGTTGACGCACACGATGTCGCCGTACGTGGTGGACGCGGCGGTGGCGACCGTCCACGAGCTGGGGCGCACCCAGCCGGACATCCTGATCCACGGCGACCTCCACGCCCGGAACATCCTGCGCGCGGACCGCGAGCCGTGGCTCGCCGTCGACCCCAAGGGCTACGTGGGAGACCCGGCCTACGACGGCGGCACCCTGCTCAAGACGCGCGCGTTGTCCCTCCTCGAAGCCGAGGACCTCGGCAAGGCGGTCCACCGCACCCTGGACCTCTTCGTGGAGGCCGCGGAGCTCGATCGCGAACGCGTCCGGCGCTGGGCTCAACTCCACGCCGTTCAGGCGGCGTTCTGGGGACGTCGGCACGGCTTCCGGGTCGCCCGTAGCGGCCCGGTACTCGACTGGATCACGGAATTCGCCGACCACCTGGCGCGGTTGCTGACGCGGCCCGCCTGATCGCGGACGGCGAGCCCCGACCCCCGTACACGGTGCGGCGCGGGCGCGGCGACACCACTCGCCCCACCCGCGCCGTTCCCGTGCGTCTCCGGCGCACCCTCTGCCCTGGAGACCCGCCGGGGCCCCTCAGCCCCGGCCGTACGTGTGGAACCCGCGGCCGCTCTTTCGGCCGAGCAGACCCGCCTGCACCATCCGCTGGAGCAGCGGGGGCGGCGCGTACAGGGGTTCCTTGAACTCCTCGTAGAGGGATTCCGCGATGGCCGCGACGGTGTCCAGGCCGATCAGGTCCGCCAGTTTGAGCGGGCCCATCGGGTGCGCGCAGCCCAGTTCCATCCCGGCGTCCACGTCCTCGGGGGCGGCGAACCCGGATTCGGCCATGCGGACGGCCGAGAGGAGGTAAGGGATCAGCAGCGCGTTCACCACGAAGCCGGCCCGGTCCTGGGAGCGGACGACGGTCTTGCCCAGGACGTCGCGGGCGAAGGCCTCCACGGTGTCGAGGGTGTCCCGCGAGGTGTGGAGGGAGGAGACGACCTCCACGAGGGGCAGGACGGGGACGGGGTTGAAGAAGTGCAGGCCCACGACCCGGTCGGCGCGGCCCGTGGCCATGCCCAGCCGCATGATCGGGATGGCCGAGGTGTTCGTGGCGAGGATCGCTTCCGGGTCCGCCACGATCTTGTCCAGGGCGGCGAAGACCTCGGTCTTGGCCTCGGGGTTCTCGGTGACGGCCTCGATGACGAGCTGCCGGTCGGCGAGGTCCTCCAGCTCGCCGGTGAAGACGAGCCGGGCCAGGGCGTCCTCGGCTGAGATCCGGTCCAGTTTGCCGCGCTGCACGGCTCGTTCGAGGGAGACGGCGACGCGTTCCCGGGCGGCCCGGGCGGCCGCGTCGTCCGACTCGGCGACGACGGTGTCGAGGCCGGCGCGGGCGCACACCTCGGCGATGCCGGCGCCCATCTGGCCGCCGCCGACGACACCGACCCGGTGGATCGACGGGGTCATGACCGGTTCTCCGTCCGGCGGACGAGATGGCGGGTGTACGCCTCGGGGGTGAAGAAGGCGGGCAGGCCGGGGGTGAGCGCGGTGTCCACGAAGACCTCTCGGGCCTCGGCGACCCGGGCCCGCGGGTCCTCCTCCTCCAGTGCCGCGCATTCGGCGTCGAGGAGGTCGAGGACCGTCGCCGGGTCGGCCTGGTCGTGGCGCAGCCACTGCCAGATCTGGACGCGGGCGATCTCGGCGGTCGCGGCGTCCTCCATCAGGCCGTAGAGGGCCACGGCGCCGCTGCCGCGCAGCCAGGCGTCGAAGTAGCGCAGGGCGACGGCGACGTTCGAGCGGATCCCCTCCCGTGTGGGGGGCGCGGCGATCCGGCGGACGGACAGCAGGTCGGCGGCCGTGATCTCGACGTCCTCCCGGGTCCGGTCGAGCTGGTGCGGCCGCTCCCCCAGGACGTTGTCGAAGACCTCGCGGCAGACGGGGACCAGTCCTGGGTGGGCCACCCAGGAGCCGTCGAAGCCGTCCTCGGCCTCCCGTTCCTTGTCGAGGCGGACCTTGGCGAGGGCGGCGGAGTTCGCCTGCGCGTCCCGGCTGGGGACGTGGGCGGCCATCCCGCCGATGGCCTGGGCGCCGCGCCGGTGGCAGGTGCGTACGAGCAGTTCGGTGTAGGCCCGCATGAAGGGGGCGGTCATGGTGACCGCGGCCCGGTCGGGCAGTTGGAAGTCGGTCCGGTGGCCGAAGGTCTTGATCAGGCTGAAGAGGTAGTCCCAGCGGCCCGCGTTCAGCCCCGCGCTGTGTTCGCGCAGCTCGTGGAGGATCTCCTCCATCTCGAAGGCCGCGGTGATCGTCTCGATGAGGACGGTGGCGCGGACGGTGCCGCGGGGGATGTCGAGGAGTTCCTGGGCGAGGAGGAAGACGTCGTTCCACAGACGCGCCTCGTACCGGTTCTCCAGTTTGGGCAGGTAGAAGTACGGGCCGTGGCCCGCGTCGATCTGCCGCTGGGCGCAGTGGAAGAAGTACAGGCCGAAGTCGACGAGGGACGCGGACAGGGGCCGGCCGTCGATCTCCAGGTGCTCTTCGAGGAGGTGCCAGCCGCGCGGTCGGACCATGATGGTCGCGAGCTGCTCGCCGAGGCGGTACTCCTTGCCCTCCGGCGTGGTGAAGTCGATGCGCCGTTCGACGGCGTCGAGCAGGGTCAGCTGGCCGCCGATGACGTTGGTCCAGGTCGGGGCGGTGGCGTCCTCGAAGTCGGCCATCCAGACCTTGGCACCGGAGTTCAGGGCGTTGACGGCCATCCGCCGCTCGGGCGGGCCGGTGATCTCGACGCGGCGGTCGGTGAGGCCGGGCGCGGGCGGGGCGACGCGCCAGTGCGGGTCCTCGCGGAGGGCGCGCGTGGCGAGCGGGAAGTCGAGCGGTGTGCCGCCGGCCAGGTGGCCCGAGCGGCGTCGGCGCTCCTTGAGGACCTCCAGGCGGCGGTCCGCGAACGCGGTGTCGAGCCGGCCGATGAACTCCAGGGCCTCGGGGGTCAGGATCTCCTCGTGGCGCTCACCCGGCGCGCCGAGAACCTGGACGCTGCTGGTCAGGGACGGGAGGGGCATGCGGTTCTCCTCAGCGGGGGCGGGGGTGGGTGCCCGGGGGAAGGTCCCTCGGGCACCCGTCGGGAAGGGGCCGGCCGGGCGAGCGGGCCGGCGGCGGTGCGGCTCATGCCCGTCGGTGGCTCAGTGGAACTGCTCTTCCTCGGTGGAACCGGAGAGCGCGGTGGTGGAGGAGGCCGGGTTGACGGCGGTGGAGACGAGGTCGAAGTAGCCGGTGCCGACCTCGCGCTGGTGCTTGACGGCGGTGAACCCATGGGCCTGGGCGGCGAACTCCCGCTCCTGGAGGTCGACGTAGGCGGTCATGCCGTGCTCGGCGTAGCCGCGGGCGAGGTCGAACATGCCGTGGTTGAGGGAGTGGAAGCCGGCGAGGGTGATGAACTGGAAGCGGTAGCCCATCGCGCCGAGCTCGCGCTGGAACTTGGCGATCTGGTCGTCGTCCAGCGCGGCCTTCCAGTTGAAGGAGGGCGAGCAGTTGTAGGCCAGCATCTGGTCGGGGTACTGCGCGTGGATGGCCTCGGCGAACTCGCGGGCCTGGGCCAGGTCCGGGGTGCCGGTCTCGACCCAGATGAGGTCGGCGTACGGGGCGTAGGCGAGGCCGCGGGCGATGACCGGGGCCATGCCGCCCCGGACGTGGTAGAAGCCCTCGGCGGTGCGCTCGCCGGTGCAGAACTCCGCGTCGCGCTCGTCGACGTCGCTGGTCAGGAGGGTGGCGGCGAGGGCGTCCGTACGGGCGATGATCAGGGTCGGGGTGTCGGCGATGTCGGCCGCCAGGCGGGCCGCGTTGAGGGTGCGGACGTGCTGCGCGGTCGGGACGAGGACCTTGCCGCCGAGGTGGCCGCACTTCTTCTCGGAGGCCAGCTGGTCCTCGTAGTGGATGCCGGCGGCGCCCGCCGCGATCATCGCCTTGGTGAGCTCGAAGGCGTTCAGCGGGCCGCCGAAGCCGGCCTCGGCGTCCGCGACGATCGGCGCGAGCCAGTCGGTGGTGTCCGTGCCGCCCTCGGCGATGGCGATCTGGTCGGCGCGCAGCAGGGCGTTGTTGATCCGACGGACCACCTGCGGGACCGAGTTGACCGGGTAGAGGCTCTGGTCGGGGTAGGTGTGTCCGGCCTGGTTCGCGTCGGCGGCCACCTGCCAGCCGGAGAGGTAGATCGCCTGGAGTCCGGCCCGCACCTGCTGGACCGCCTGGCCGCCGGTGAGGGCGCCGAGGGCGTGGATGTAGTCCTGCTCGTGGAGCTGGCGCCACAGCCGCTCGGCGCCGCGCCGGGCCAGGGTGTGCTCCTCGCGGACGCTGCCCGAGAGCCGCACCACGTCCTCGGCCGTGTAGGTGCGCTCGATGCCCGCCCAGCGAGGGTCGTCGGCCCACCGCTGCTTGAGCTGCTCGGCCGCCGCCGTCGTGTTCGCCTCTGCCATGACCGTCACCGTTTCCATCCGTCGCTTGTCTTGCCAATGGGCCGGACCGTGAACCCGGCGGCTTGGCACTCTGTGCCTGGTACGAGCTGCGGCCGCCGAACCCGGCCCGGGGCCGAAGCTGAGCAATGCTGCCGAACCGCCGGGTCGAACCTCCTGGATGGCCGAAATCAGGGCGTGAATCGGGCCAGTCGGTTCTTCCTGGCCGCCGTGTCCGGCGGGCCGCTGCACCGACTTTGACACTGACACCGAGTGCCATCAAGGAGGTACATCTGCCAAGGTCTGCGAATCTTCGGCATCGAAATTGCCAAGGTTGCGAAGGGTTCGGGTCGTGAAGATCCCCGTATTCTGGCGTCGCGTGTCGGCCCGGAACGGCGAGGGAGTGCGGTGAGCAAGACGTACGCGGGAGCGCGGTTGCGGCGACTGCGCGAGGAGCGGCGGATGACCCAGGCCGACCTGGCCCGGGTGCTCGCCATCTCCCCCAGCTACCTCAACCAGATGGAGCACGACTCCCGGCCGCTCACCGTTCCGGTGCTGCTGCGGTTGACCGAGGCCTTCGGGGTGGATCCGGGCTTCTTCTCGCAGCGCGACACCAGCCGGCTGGTCGCCGACCTGCGCGAGGCGCTCGCGAACGAGGTGGCCGAGGCCCGCGTCTCCCCCTCCGACCTGGCCGAACTGGCCACCCGGATGCCCGCGGTCGCCTCGGTCCTGCTGGACCTGGGCCGGCGCAGCCAGCTGCTGGCCGAGCGTCTCGCCGACGCGGCCGACGGGCGGGACGTGGCGGCCGACAGCCCGCGCTCGCCCCATGAGGAGATCCGCGAGTTCTTCTACCGCCGGCAGAACTACCTCCACGACACCGATCTCGCCGCCGAAGGCCTCGCCGCCGAGATCGGCATCCGCCCGGGGGACGTCGTCCGCGCGCTGACCCGCAGGCTCGCCGAGCGGCACGGGATCCGGACGGCCACGGACTCCGACCGACTGCACCGCTACGACGCCACGGCCCGGGTGTTGCACCTGTCGAACCGGCTCCGGCCGGGACAGCAGGCGTTCCGGATGGCCACCCAGCTGGCGCTGATCGAGTACGGGGCCGAGCTGGACCGGCTGGCCGCCGAGGACTTCCCGCCCGGTTCCCCCGTCCACGCCCTCGCGCGGATCGGCATCGCCAACCACTTCGCGGGCGCGCTGATCCTCCCGTACCGCGCCTTCCACGCGGCCGCCGAGGAGTTCCGCTACGACATCGAGCGGCTCACCGACCACTTCGGGATCGGCTACGAGACGGTCTGCCACCGGTTGAGCACCTTGCAACGGCCCAGGCTGCGTGGGGTGCCTTTCTCTTTCGTGCGGGTGGACCGGGCGGGGAACATGTCCAAGCGACAGTCGGCGACCGGATTCCACTTCTCCCGCGCGGGCGGCACCTGTCCCCTGTGGAACGTCTACGAGGCCTTCGCCGCGCCCGGCCGCATCCACGTCCAGGTGGCCGCCATGCCCGACGGACAGCGGTACCTGTGGACCGCCCGGGCCGTCACCCGCCACCGCGGTGGCTGGGGCGAGCCGGGCAAGACCTTCGCGATCGGGCTCGGCTGCGAGATCCGGCACGCCTCGCGGCTCGTGTACGCCGACGGGCTCGACCTCGACAACACGGCGGCGGCCACCCCCATCGGCATGGGCTGCCGGCTCTGCGAACGCCTCGACTGTCCGCAGCGGGCCGTGCCGCCGCTCGGCCGGGCGCTGGCCGTCGACGAGAACAGCAGCACCTTCATCCCGTACCCGGTGACCGGGAACCCGGGCCCCACGCCGTAGGGCTGAGGGGACGTCAGGCCGGGACAGGTCGGCCGAAGGCGCGCGGCGGCGGCTCTGGACTTACTAGGACGTCCAACTATATGTTCGTGGCACAAGGTCCGCGGTGCAGGGAAGCCGGTGAGAAACCGGCACGGTCCCGCCACTGTGACCGGGGAGTGTGCTGCCATCCACACGCCACTGACGAGCTTCGTCGGGAAGGCGGGCGGCACGCGGAGATCCGGGAGTCAGGATACCGGCCGCGGAACGTTCCGTGTTGTCCACGAGGATGGAGCAGACACGCATGGCACCGGTTTGTACCCACGACCCTGGTGATCCGGCGGAGCGCGCGCACACTTCCGCACGCTCGTAGTCCCACGGCCTTCCCCAGCGGCGCACCCCATCGGGTCCGTCCGCCGGCAGGCCGTGCCATTCCTCGGATCCCACCTGACGAGAGCAGGCACCCATGGTCCGTGAACTCACCCATTTCATCGGCGGCAAACACACCACCGGATCCTCCGGTCTCTTCGCCGACGTGTACGACCCCAACACGGGCGCCGTCCAGGCCCGGGTCCCGCTCGCGGGGCGCGCGGACACCGAGGCCGCCCTCGCGAACGCCGAGGAGGCGCAGGCCGACTGGGGGCGGTGGAACCCGCAGCGCCGCGCCCGCGTCCTGCTGCGCTTCCTCCAGCTGGTCGAGGCCGAACGTGACGAGCTGGCCCGGCTGTTGTCCTCCGAGCACGGCAAGACCGTCGCCGACGCCCACGGCGACCTGCAACGCGGCCTGGAGGTGGTCGAGTTCGCCGCCGGTGTCCCCCACCTCCTGAAGGGAGAGTTCACCGACAACGCGGGCAGCGGGATCGATGTGCACTCCCTGCGCTCACCGCTGGGCGTGGTCGCCGGGATCACCCCCTTCAACTTTCCCGCGATGATCCCCCTGTGGCAGGCCGCACCCGCCCTGGCCTGCGGCAACTCCTTCATCCTGAAGCCTTCCGAGCGGGACCCGTCCGTACCGCTGCGCCTCGCCGAGCTGTTCCTGGAGGCCGGCCTGCCGCCCGGCGTGCTCAATGTGGTCAACGGCGGGAAGGAGGCCGTCGACACCCTGCTGGAGGACCCGCGCGTGCAGGCCCTCGGCTTCGTCGGCTCCACCCCGATCGCCGCGCACATCTACGCGACCGCCGCGGCCCACGGCAAGCGCGCCCAGTGCTTCGGCGGCGCCAAGAACCACATGATCGTGATGCCCGACGCCGACCTCGACCAGGCTGTGGAGGCCCTGATCGGCGCCGGCTACGGCTCCGCGGGCGAGCGCTGCATGGCCATCGCCGTCGCCGTCCCCGTCGGCGAGGAGACCGCGAACGCGCTGGTCGGGAAGCTGAAGGAGCGGATCGCCACCCTGCGGGTGGGTCGCTCCGACGATCCCGAGGCCGACTTCGGGCCGTTGGTCAGCCGCGACGCCCTCGACCGGGTGAACCGCTACGTCGGCATCGGAGCCACCGAGGGCGCCGAACTCGTCGTGGACGGACGCGGGTTCACCCTGCCCGGACACGAGAACGGCTTCTTCGCCGGAGCCACCCTCTTCGACCGGGTGACCCCGCAGATGCGGATCTACCGCGAGGAGATCTTCGGTCCGGTGCTGTCCGTCGTACGGGCCGCCGACTACGAGGAGGCCCTGCGCCTGCCCACCGAGCACCCGTACGGCAACGGCGTCGCGATCTTCACCCGCGACGGCGACACGGCGCGCGACTTCACCCGCCGGGTGGGCGCCGGCATGGTCGGCGTCAACGTGCCGATCCCCGTCCCCGTGGCGTACCACACCTTCGGCGGCTGGAAGCGGTCCGGCTTCGGCGACCTGAACCAGCACGGCCCCGACTCGATCCGCTTCTACACCCGGACCAAGACCGTCACCTCGCGCTGGCCCTCCGGGGCCAAGGAGGCCGCGAGCTTCACCATCCCGACGATGGGATGAGCCCGGTGACCACCCTCACCGAGGACCAGCTCGCCCTCGCCGAGGTCACCCTCGACTTCGCCCAGGAACACCTCGCCCCGCACGCCGTCGCCTGGGACCAGGCCAAGCACTTCCCCGTCGACGTCATCCGCAGGGCCGCCGGACTCGGCCTCGGCGGCGTCTACGTCCGTGAGGAGCACGGCGGTTCGGGTCTCTCCCGTGCCGACGGGGTCCTCGTCTTCGAGACCCTCGCGACCGGGTGCCCGTCCATCGCCGGGTACCTGTCCATCCACAACATGGTCGCCTGGATGATCGACCGGTACGGAAGCCAGGTGCAGCGAGAGCGGTGGCTGCCGGCCCTCTGCTCCGCGGACACCCTGGGCAGCTACTGCCTCACCGAACCGGGCGCCGGCTCCGACGCCGCCGCCTTGCGTACCCGCGCCGAGCGGGACGGCGATCACTACGTGCTGACCGGCGTCAAGCAGTTCATCTCCGGCGCCGGAGCCGCCGGGATCTACATCGTCATGGCCCGCACCGGCGAGAGCGGGCCCGGCGGCATCTCGGCCTTCGTCATCGAACGCGAAGACCCCGGCGTCTCGTTCGGCGCCAACGAGCAGAAGATGGGCTGGAACGCGCAGCCCACCCGCCAGGTCGTCCTGGACGGCGTACGGGTCCCCGCCGACCGGCGGCTCGGCGCGGAGGGCGACGGCTTCCGCATCGCCATGAACGGCCTCAACGGCGGCCGGCTCGGCATCGCCGCCTGCTCGCTCGGCGGTGCGCAGAGCGCGCTGGACCGCAGTCTGGCGTACCTCGCCGACCGCGAGGCATTCGGCTCCCGGCTCCTGGACCGCCAGGCGTTGCAGTTCCGACTGGCCGACATGGCCACCGAATTGGCCGCCGCCCGCGCCCTGGTCCGGCAGGCCGCGGAGGCCCTGGACGCGGGCGATCCGCTGGCTCCGCGGCTGTGCGCGATGGCGAAGCGGTTCGCCACCGACACGGGGTACGCGGTTGCCGATGCCGCCCTCCAACTCCACGGCGGCTACGGCTACCTCAGTGAATACGGCATCGAGAAGATCGTCCGCGACCTGCGCGTCCACCAGATCCTGGAAGGCACCAACGAGGTCATGCGCGTCATCGTCGCGCGCGGACTGACGGAGACCCTGCGATGAACCACACATCCCCCGAAGAACACGACCACGTCCTGCTGCGCACCGAGGGCCGCACCGCCTACATCACTCTCAACCGCCCCAAGGCCCTCAACGCCCTCACCCATCCCATGGCCCTGCGTCTCGACGAGGCCCTCGCCGCCTGGGAGCACCACCCTGACATCGAGACCGTGGTCATCGAGGGCGCCGGCGAACGAGGGCTGTGCGCGGGCGGTGACATCCGCGCGATCTACGAGGACGCCCGCGCAGGAGGCACTGCCTCGGCGGACTTCTGGCGCGACGAGTACCGGCTCAACGCCCGTATCGCCCGCTACCCCAAGCCGTACGTCGCCCTCATGGACGGCATCGTCATGGGCGGCGGCGTCGGGATCTCCGCGCACGGCACCGTCCGCATCGTCACCGAACGCTCCCGCATCGCGATGCCCGAGACCGGCATCGGCTTCGTCCCCGACGTCGGCGGCACCTATCTCCTCGCCCTCGCCCCCGGAGAACTGGGTACCCACTTGGCCCTGACCGGTGCGCCGGTCGGCGCGGCGGACGCGCTGCTGTGCGGCCTCGCCGACCACTTCGTACCCTCGTCGGCCCTGCCGGCGCTGGCCGGGGAACTCGGCTCCGACCCGGTGCACACCGTGCTGGAGCGGTACGTGGAGCAGCCGCCGCCGGGCGAACTCGCCGCCGCACGCGAGTGGATCGACCGATGCTACGCCGCGGACACCGCCGAGGAGATCGTCACGCGGCTGCTCGCCACGGACGTTCCCGGCGCGAAGGTGACGGCAGGCACCCTCCTGGCGAAGTCCCCCACCGCGGTCAAGGTCACCCTGGCGGCGCTCCGCCGGGCCCGGCGGCTCGGCCCGCTGGAACGGGTGCTGGAGCAGGAGTACCGCGTCTCCCTCGCCGCCCTGTCCTCGTCCGACCTCGTCGAGGGCATCCGCGCCCAGGTCATCGACAAGGACCGCGACCCGCACTGGTCCCCCGCCACGCTCGAAGCCGTCGGCCCGGCGGAGGTCGAACGGTTCTTCGCCCCGCTCGGCGACCGCGAACTCCGTCTCGCCCCGTCCGCGTCGTCACAGGAGGTTGCCTGGTGACCAGCACCGTCGCATTCATCGGCCTCGGTCACATGGGCGGCCCGATGGCCGCCAACCTGGTCAAGGCCGGGCACCGCGTCCTGGGCTTCGACCTCGTGGCGGACCAACTGGCGGCAGCGGCCGCCGCCGGTGTCGAACCTGCGGCCTCGGCGGCGGACGCCGCCACCCCGGCCGACGTGGTCATCACCATGCTGCCGGCAGGCCGGCACGTCCTCGCCCTGTACCGGGAACAGGGTCTCCTTGCCGCTGCCCGGCCCGGCACGCTCTTCATCGACTGCTCCACCATCGATGTCGCCGACGCCCGCACCGCGCACGCGCCCGTCGTGGAAGCCGGTCACCGGGCGCTGGACGCCCCGGTCTCCGGCGGCGTGATGGGCGCCGAGGCCGGCACGCTCACCTTCATGGCGGGCGGCGGCGAGGCGGAGTTCGCCGCCGCCGAGCCGCTGCTCGATGCCATGGGCAAGAAGGCCGTTCACTGCGGGACCGCGGGCGCCGGTCAGGCGGCGAAGATCTGCAACAACATGATCCTCGCCGTTTCCATGATCGGGGTGAGCGAGGCCTTCGTGCTGGCCGAGAGCCTCGGCCTGGACCACCAGGCCCTCTACGACGTGGCCTCCACCGCCTCCGGCCAGTGCTGGGCCCTCACCACCAACTGCCCCGTCCCCGGGCCGGTTCCGGCGAGTCCCGCGAACCGGGACTACCGGCCGGGCTTCGCCGCGCCGCTCATGGCCAAGGATCTCGGTCTGGCCGCCAACGCCCTGCGGGCCGGCGGGGTGGAGGCACCGCTGGGCCTCAAGGCCGCCGAACTGTACGCCGCATTCGCCGAGGGAGAGGGCGCCGGCCTGGACTTCTCCGCGATCGTCCGCACCCTCCGACCGCAGAACGGGACCCCCGCATGACCTACGAGACCATCCTGCTGGAGCGCAAGGGCCGGGTCGCCGTCCTCACCCTCCACCGGCCCGAAGCCCTCAACGCCCTCAACCTCCAGGTGATGACCGAGGTCGTGGCCGCCGCCGAGGAACTGGACCGGGACCCCGAGGTCGGCTGCATCGTCCTCACCGGCTCGGCGAAGGCCTTCGCCGCGGGCGCCGACATCAAGGAGATGCGTCCGCAGAGCTATATGGACATGTACCTCTCCGACTGGTTCACCGCCTGGGACCGCCTCGGCCAGGTCCGCACGCCCACCCTCGCGGCGGTCTCCGGATACGCGCTCGGCGGCGGCTGCGAGCTCGCCATGATGTGCGACATCCTGCTCGCCGCCGACACCGCGAAGTTCGGGCAGCCCGAGATCAAACTCGGGGTGATCCCCGGCATCGGCGGATCCCAGCGGCTCACCCGGGCCGTCGGCAAGGCCAAGGCCATGGAGCTCTGCCTGACCGGCCGCACCATGGGCGCGGATGAAGCCGAACGGGCCGGGCTCGTCTCCCGGATCGTCCCCGCCGACGAGCTGCTCGCCGAGGCGCTCGCGGTCGCCGAGACCGTCGCCGGAATGTCCAAGCCGGTCGCGATGATGGCCAAGGAGGCCGTGAACCGGGCCTTCGAGACCACCCTCACCGAGGGCGTCCGCTTCGAACGTCGGCTGTTCCACGCGGTCTTCGCCACGGCCGACCAGAAGGAGGGCATGTCCGCCTTCGTCGACAAGCGCCCGCCCCGCTTCGGCCACGGCTGAGGCACGCACGCGCGAAGGCCGGGTACGGCGCGCGGATCGGCGCCGTACCCGGCCTTCGGCCGACAAGATCCGGAAGGGACGGCCTAGCGGCGGCTGCGTACGAGCAGGTGGAGGAAGTACGGCGTGCCGATCACCGCGGTCATCAGGCCGGCGCCGAGCTGGGCCGGGGCGATCACGGTGCGGCCCACCAGGTCCGCCGTGCAGACGAGGACGGCGCCGAGGAGCACCGCGCCGGCCCACGAGCGCGCGGGCCGCGTGCGGCCCCGGTGGTGTCTTCAGCTGCTGCACGACAGTTTGGTTACCCAACCTCAGAAGATGGCGAGCACTTTCCGCCATCAGACCGCAAGAGCGAGAACCAGCCATATGCGCACTTCGGACATATCCCTTCGACGTGGAGCGCGGCGGGCGCATTGTTCGGGGAATGTACGGATGACGGCGCGCCCACCGGAAGGGCTGGTCGGCGCGGTTAGCATCGATGCTGCCAACCGCGGCTGAAAGGCAGTGATGACGGAGTCCAGGGGCCTCGTGCTGATCGTCGAGGACGAGCGCCACATCTCCGACGTGCAACGCCTCTACCTGACCCGCGAGGGCTTCGGCGTCCACGTCGAGGCCGACGGGGCCGCCGGTCTCGCGGCCGCGCGGCGCCTGCACCCGGTGGCGATCGTCCTGGACATCGGCCTGCCCGGCATGGACGGCATCGCCTTCTGCCGCGCCCTGCGGGACGCCGGCGACTGGACACCGGTGCTGCTGGTCACCGCGCGCGGCGAGGAGGCCGACCGGATCCTCGGCCTCGAACTCGGCGCGGACGACTATCTGACCAAGCCGTTCTCCCCGCGCGAACTGGTCGCCCGGGTCAAGACCGTACTGCGCCGGGCGGCGGGCCCGCCCGGACCGCCGCCCGGGAGCACCGGCGGCCGGCTCAGCGTGGACCCGGTCGGCCGCACCGTACGCCGCGACGGCGAGCCGGTCGAGCTCACCGCCACCGAGTTCAACCTGCTCCACCACCTCCTCCAGCACGCGGGCCAGGTCTTCACCCGCGAGCAACTGCTCGCCCAGGTGTGGGGGTACGCCCGCTACCGCGACACCCGCATGGTCGACGTGTTCGTCTCGCAGGTACGCGCCAAGCTCGGCGACGCGAGCCCGATCCGTACGGTCCGCGGCGTCGGGTACAGCGCGACGGCCCCCGGCCCGTGAACCACCCCCGTCCGAGCTCCCTCGCCCGCAAGATCGTGGTGTTGACCACCCTCGTGGCGGCGCTCGCGGTGGCCCTCACCGGACTGATCGCCTGGCAGACCGCCGCGCACGGCGCCGAACAGCGCGAACGCGACCAGCTGACGCGCCAGGCGACGGTGCTCAGCCGGCTGCCGGCCGTGTCCGAGGCGCTCTTCACCGGCGCCCAGGTGCTGGCCGGACCGAACGAGGTGCAACTCGCGGTCATCGCCCAGGACGGGACCGTGCGCGGAACCGCCGGCCCGGCCGTCGACAGGACGTCCACATCGGCCCTGCTGGCGGGGAATCCCGTCTCCACCACCGGCATCCTCGGCGGCCAGGAGGTGCTGCTGGTGGGGCGGCCGGGCGTACGCGGCGGCGCGATCGTGCTGACCGAGCCGTACTCCGTCGTCACCGAGAACACGAACCGGATCCGCCGCAACGTGATCGTGCCGCTGGTCTTCGGCATGCTCGGCGCCGCTCTGGCCGGAGCGCTCCTGGCCCGCCGGATCGCCCGTCCGCTCGTGACGGCCGCGCAGATCGCGCACCGACTCGCCGACGGCGAACGCGGCGTACCGGCCCCGGTCGACGGCCCCCGGGAGACCGCGGACATCGGCCGCGCCCTCAACGTCCTGGACCGGGCGCTGGCCCACAGCGAGAACCGCCAGCGGGAGTTCCTGCTCTCCGTCTCCCACGATCTACGCACCCCGCTGACCGCGCTCCAGGGGTACGCCGAGGCACTCGCCGACGGCCTGATCGAGCCGGAGCGGGTGCCCGAGGTCGGCGGCATCCTGGCCGACGAGACCCGGCGCCTGGACCGGTTCCTCGGGGACCTGTTGGACCTGGCCCGGCTGGAGGCCGACGACTTCCGCCTGGACGTGGCCCCGGCCGACCTCCGCGCGCTGCTCTCCGAGGCCGCCGCCTTCTGGACCGGCCTCTGCGCGCGCCACGGCGTCGATCTCCGGCTCGAACGGCCGGACCGCCCCGTCGTCGTCGCGACGGACGCCTTCCGGGTCCGGCAACTGCTCGACGGTCTGGTGCAGAACGCGCTGCGCGTCACCCCCGAGGGCGCGCCCCTGGTCCTCGCCGTCCGCCCGGCCACCACGGGCGGCGGGGCGGAACTGCAGGTCCGCGACGGCGGACCCGGCCTCACCGACGACGACGTACGCATCGCCTTCGACCACGGCGCCCTCCACGAGCGCTACCGGGACAGGCGCCCGGTCGGCAGCGGTCTGGGGCTGGCCATCGCCCACCGCCTGACCGGCCGGCTCGGCGCCGGCATCCGCGTCGAGGGGCACGGTCCGGAAGGCGGCGCCTGCTTCACCGTCACCCTCCCGTCCTCACCCGCCCCCAGCTGAGCCCGGTGCGACGGAGGACGGCGGCTCCCTTACGTTCCCCGAACAATGCACCCACGACCCCCTTACACACACCGCGCACTGTGGCCCCTATGAACATCGAATCGGCCCGGCGGCCGGGGCTCCTCCACCGGAGCGGGCGCTGGTGCGCCCGGCACGCCTGGCGCGTCGTCGCCCTGTGGGTACTGGCACTGGTCGGCCTCGGGCTCGCCAACCACGCCTGGGGCGGCACCTACGCGGACAGCTTCTCCCTCCCCGGTACCAGTACCCAGACCGGCGCCGACCTGCTGACGGCCCACACCGCCGGGGCCGGCGGCACGGCCTCCGCCATCGTGATCACCTCCGACGAGGGCCCGGTCACCGATCACCGCGCGGCGATCGACGCGGCCGTCGCCCACCTGGGCCGGCTCCCGGACGTCCTGTCGGTGGCCGACCCGCTCACCACCCCCGGGGCGGTCTCCGCGGACGGCGGGACCGCCCAGGTGACCGTCCGCTTCGACGGAAACCCGGCGAGCTTCGACCCCGCCTACCTCGCCGAGGTGGACACCGCCGTCGAGCCGCTGCGCGCCGACGACGTCACCGTCGAGTACGGGGCTCCGCTCGGCCAATTGGCCACCCCCAAGTCCGCCGACCGCGCCTCGGAGGCGATCGGGCTGGCCGTCGCCGTGCTCGTCCTGCTGATCGGTTTCGGCAGCGTCGCCGCCACCGGGCTGCCCCTGGCGACGGCCGTGATCGGCCTGTCCGTGAGCCTGGCCGGACTCGGACTGCTCGCCGGGCACTACGGCTTCGCCCAGGCGGCCCCGACCCTGGCCGCGATGATGGGCCTCGGCGTCGGCATCGACTACGCCCTCTTCCTCGCCACCCGCCACCGGGCCCTGCTGCACGCCGGAGCCGACCCCGCCGAGGCGGTCGGCCGTACGGTCGCCACCAGCGGCCGGGCCGTGCTGGTCGCCGCCGCCACGGTGGCCATGGCCCTGTGCGGGTTGTGCGCCTCCGGCGTGGGCTTCATCGGTGCCCTCGGCGTCGCCGCCGGACTCAGCGTCCTCGTGGCCGCCGCCGCGTCGGTGACGCTGACCCCCGCCCTGCTGGGTCTGCTCGGCCGCCGGATCGACCGCTTCCACGTCCGCGAGCCGGTCGCCGAGCCCTCCGGCGAGGCGGACGTCTGGCACCGCTGGGCCGTCCGGGTGAGCCGCCGCCCCTGGCTGTTCCTGGTCAGCGGCCTGCTCGTGCTCGGCGTACTCGCCGTCCCGCTCGCGTCCATGCGGCTCGGACACGTCGATGCCGGCGCCCAGTCCACCAGCCGGACCGACCGCCGGGCCTACGACCTGATCACCGAGGACTTCGGCCCCGGTGCCAACGGCCCGCTCACCGTGGTCACCCACCTCGACAGCCGGCACGCCGAGAGCGAGAGCCTGCGCCAGGACCTCGCGGCCTCGCTCCGGCGCGAGCTGGCCGCCGTACCGGGCGTCGCCTCCGTCACTCCCCCGGTGCCCAGCCCCGACCGCGCCCTGCTCATCACCACGGTCGTGCCCACCACCGGCCCGCAGGACGCGGCCACCGCGGACCTGATCCACACCCTGCGGGACGAGACGGTGCCCCGGACCCTGTCGGGCACCGGAGCCACCGGCTACCTCACCGGCACGACCGCCGCCGCCCAGACCTTCACCGACACCCTCACCGCCAAACTGCCCCTGATCATCGCCGTGGTCGTCGCCGCCGCGTTCCTGTTGCTGCTCACCGTCTTCCGCAGCCCGCTGGTGGCGCTGAAGGCCGCCGTGCTCAATCTCTTCTCCATCGCCGCCGCCTACGGCGTGGTCGTCGCGGTCTTCCAATGGGGCTGGGGCGGCGCGCTGTTCGGCATCACCGAGAAGGTGCCCGTCGAGTCCTACGTACCGATGATGATGTTCGCGATCGTCTTCGGGCTCTCCATGGACTACGAGGTGTTCCTGCTCTCCCGGATCCGCGAGATCTGGCTGCAGTCCGAGGACAACCACCTTGCCGTCGCCACCGGCCTCGCCGCCACCGCCCGTGTCATCACCTGCGCGGCGCTGATCATGACCAGCGTCTTCCTTGCCTTCCTGCTCTCCACGAACGTCGCCGTCAAGATGCTCGCGCTGGGCCTGGGGGTCAGCGTCATCATCGACGCCACCGTGGTCCGCCTGCTCCTGGTACCCGCGTCCATGTACCTCTTCGGGCGCGCCAACTGGTGGCTCCCGGGCTGGTTGGACCGGTTCCTTCCGCACCTCGACCCGGAAGGCCCCGCCGACGCGCCCGAGCCCCTTGCCGTATCGGATCCCGCGTCGGATACCCCGTCGGATCCCGGCACCTCCCCCGATCTCGCACCCGCCCGAGGAGAACGGCGATGAAGCACGCCCTGACGAAGACCCGGACGGTCCTGCGCCGGCACCCCGTCCTCACGATCACGGCCACCGTGCTGTTGCCGGCCGTCGTCGCCACCGGCGCGGCCGAGTACACGGTCCGCGGCGTCATCCACAGCCGCGTGCTGAAGGCGGCTCCCGGCCTCGGCGACGACGTGGCGGTGGGTGTCGCCGGCGGCTGGGCCCTGTGGGACCTGGCGCACGAGAACATACCCCGGCTCGACATCAGCAGCGACGACGCCCAGGTCGGGCGGCTCTCCCAGGTCCGCGTCCGGGCGCGGCTGGACGACGTCCGCCTCGGCGGTACGACCACCGTCGGCAGCACCCGTGCCGAGGTGACGGTCTCCACGCGGTCCCTCGCCGCCGCGATCCGTGCCGCCGTACCGTCCGTGGCGGTGGCCGCGGTCACCACCGACCCGGCGCAGGGGACGGTGCTCGCGGACGTCGGCCCGGGTGGCCTCGGGCGGCTGACGCTGCGTCCGGTGCTCGCGGACGGCAAGGTCACCCTCGCCGTCGACGGGCTCACCCTCTTCGGCCGCTCCGTCCCCACCGACCGGCTCGGCATCGCCGCCGGCGCCCTCGGCCCGCAGGCGGGCGCGCCGAAGGAGTATCCGCTCGGGCTCGCCGCGACCTCCGCCGAGGTCCGGTCGGACGGCCTGCACGTCGCTCTGACGGGCGGCCCCAGCGCCCTGTCCGACACCTGACGTCCTCCGCTCGACCGGATTCGTCCGGAACGTTCCGTACCCGCCCGGTGGCCGGATCACAGCGCATGACCAGGGCGTTCGAGCGACCGTTCGCACAGCCCCAGTTGGCGGCGGGTACGGTTCCGGCATGGATGTTTCCGCAATCAGTTCGACCGAGGACGACGACATCACCCCGGCGGTGGTGATCAAGGACATCGCACGTCAGCAGCTGGTGGATCCGGGCGCCGCAGGGCTGTCCCTGGATGCCGTGGCGCGTGCCGGCGGCCTTCCCGTCGCCGATGTCGAAGCCGTCTTCCCGCACCGCGACGATCTGCTGACCGCACTGGTCATCGATGCCTACGACGCGTCCGGCGAGGCGATGGAACAGGCCGACGACGCCGCCACGAAGGCCGGCGCGTCCGGGGGCGCCCGGCTCCTGGCGGTCACCCGGGCGCTACGGCGGTGGTCCTTCGACAACCCCGGCGAGTTCACCCTGATCTACGGCTCGCCCGTACCCGGCTACCACGCCCCGCAGGACACGGTCCCGTCGGCCTCGCGCACCCCCGCGGTCCTCGCCGGCATCGTGCGCTCCGCGCTGGAGGCCGGTGAACTCACCCCGCCCCGGCGGCAGGTGCCCGGCCCGCCGCTGCTCCTGCCGGAGGCCCTGCAGCTCTTCGGCGGCGCGCCCGAGGCTCCGTTCTCGGACATCGTCGAGCGCGGCATCGTCCTGTGGAGCAATCTGATCGGCCTCCTGGTGTTCCAGGTCTTCAGCCGTACCCACGACAGCGTCCGGGACGAGGCCGCGTTCTTCGACTACGCCATCGCCGTGGCCGCCGAGAGCATCGGCCTCGAGGTCCCCCCGGCCGAGCACACCGACTGACCGTCCGTCGCCCGCGCGGCACCGGCAGGAAACCAGGACGTGAACACCACCAGAACCCTCTGCTTCGTCATAGCGTCGCTCTCGTCGTACGCGGCGCTCGTCTACCGGCTGTGCCAGGCGCGGCGCAGTTGGAAGGACGGCGCGTACCGCACGCTGATCGCCACTCTGCTGCTCCAGTGCCTCACCTTCACCATGGGGGCCTTGGCCATGGGGGGTGCGCCCCTCCTGGGAGTCGGCAACCTCGCCGTGCTCCTCATGCATCTGTCGGCGGTCGCCTTCTGCGTCAGCGCGCAGATCATCCTGCTGCGGTGGGCCGCCGCGGACGAGGAAGCCGTACGCAAGACCCGCTACTGGCTGATCACCGGTATCGCCCTCGACGTGCTGCTGACGGCCCTGTTCCTCCTCGCCGACGGCACCGGTCGGCCGGCCTCGGACTTCGACGGCACCAGCGAGCCGCTGCTGCTCACGTATCTCCTGGCGTTCATCGTCTCCCAGGCGATTCCGTGCGTCACGATCTACCTCCAGTGCGGTCCGTACGCGCGGATGACGGACAACGCCTCGCTGCGCCAGGCCCTGCGGCTGCTCTCGGTCACCGCCGTGGTCCTGTTCCTCTACTGCCTGGCCAGGACGGTCAACATCCTCACGGCGGCGTTCGGGGTCGACATCGGCCCCTGGAAGGTCGCCGCCTCGGTCTTCAGCGCCGCGGGCATCGTCATGCTCTCGCTCAGCCTGACCAACTCCTCCTGGGGCCCGGCCGCGACCCGGCTCCTGGAGTGGGCCCGCACGTACCGGTCGTACCGGGCGCTCTACCCGCTCTGGCGGGACCTGTACGAGTCCTCCCCGGACATCGCCCTGGAGCCGCCCGGCGCCGCGGTGTCCGACCTCGACTACCGCCTGCACCGCCGGGTCGTCGAAATACGGGACGGGTGGCGGGACTTGCGTCCGTACATCGACCGGACGGCCGGCGAGGGTTGCGATCCGGCCAAGGAGGCGAGCGCGGAATCTCGGCAGGCCTTCACAGAAGCCGCACAGATCAAGCGCGCCTTGCAGGCAAAACTGACCGACACGGTGCCCCAGAACAACAAGGACGCGGGCGACTTCGACGACCGCGATACGAGCAACTTCGCGGCAGAGCTCGCATGGCTCACCCAAGTGGCAGCCGCCTACAGTAAGCTCGACAAGGCGAGTTGAGAACTCCCGCCCGGTTTGCATCCCCCGTCAAACCGGGCGGGTATCCCGTTTCCCCGCTGTCTTGCGGCCGGACGGGTGGCTCCCGCCCGGACTGGCCCGGCCCATCCCCCGAGGGCCGGGCCAGTCCGATGTCACCGGCGACCAACTGTGCGTCCCCCGTGAGCGCAAGTTAGCTGCCAGCTATCGGCCGGACCCCACGTTCGCCGAGTCCTGGTCAATTGTCAACTGACCGCTAATCTGTGAAACTGCCGTATAGCTGAGAGCTATGCCGAGGAGGCGACGGGAGGATGGTTCACCATGACCGGGATCGAGAAGGACGCCGAGAACGGGAGTGAGGAACGCCCGCTGCTCGCGACGCGCCTGGACGACCTGTTCCGAACGGTCCGCCCCAAGGGCAAGCACTGGACCAACGCCGAGGTCGCGGACGAGCTGAAGCGGGCGAACCCCGAACTCAAGGTCGGCGGGGTGTACCTGTCGCAGCTGCGCACGGGGAAGCGCTCCAACCCCTCACCCGACCTGCTGTCCGCGCTGGCCCGGTTCTTCGGGGTCTCGGTCGCCTACTTCTTCGACGACAAGGTCGCCGAGTCCGTGCTCGGCGAGCTCGCCGCCATCGAGGCGCTGCGGCAGTCCGGCGTACGCGCCGTGGCGATGCGGGCGGCCGGCATGAAGAAGGAGAACCTCCAGGCCATCACGGCCATCATGGACCAGTACCGGCAGATGCAGGGCCTGCCGCCCGTCGCCGACCCCTCCGACACCTCCGAGTCGCCATGAGGGGCGCCCGCAAGGAGCGGGCGGCCGATCACGAGCGCCGCAGCCGGCTCAAGAAGCTCCGGAAGGCCGGCGCGCAGCGGATCGCCGAACTCGATCTGCCGACGGCGACCGACGTGGCCGAGCTGTGCCGCCACCTCGGCGAGGTGCGCGACCGTCCGATCACGTTGGTCCCGATGCAGATGCCCTCGTCGCATCCGTGCGGCATGTGGGTGGCCGCTCGCGACGAGGACCTCATCTTCTACGACGCCAACACCACCGGCGCGCATCAGGAGCACATCATCTTGCACGAGCTGGGCCACATCATCTGTTGCCATCGCGGGGCAGGCGGGCTGGACGAGGCGGCGGCGCGCCTCCTCTTCCCCAACCTCGACCCCGAACTCGTACGTGACATGCTCCTGCGCGCGACCTACGACGACGTCCAGGAGCAGGAGGCGGAGATCATCGCCTACCTCCTGTCCCAGCGGATCGGCGACGCCGAGCAGCGGCACGCCGCGGCGCCGGCCGCGGCGGCGGACGAGGACGGCAACCCCGACCGGAGCGCCACGCTCAGCCGCATCGAACGCACCCTGATCTGAGATGGATCACTTAGCGTCCGGCGGCCGCCACCTCTTCGGCCAGGATCGACACGGCCCGTCGGATGTCCTCCTCGCGGTGCTCGCTGGTGACGAAGAACCGCAGGCGGGACTGCCCCTCCTCCACGGCGGGGTGGAAGATCGGGTCCGCGACGACGCCACGGGCGAACAACCCGTCCGCGACGCGCAGGGTCCTCGCCGAATCGCCGAGGATGCACGGCACGATGGGGGTGCAGGCGCTGGAGCCCGTCGCCAGTCCGGCCGCGGCGGCACACCCGAGGAAGAGTTCGGAGTTGCGCCGGAGCGCGCGCACCCGCTCCGGCTGCGCGGTGAGCAGCTCGGTGGCGGCCAGCGCCGCGGCCGCGTTGGCCGGGGTCAGGCCGACGCTGTAGACGAAGCCGGGGAGCGTGTGGCGCAGCCAGCGCACCATCCGGGCCGAGCCGCCGAGGTAACCGCCGCAGCTGGCGAAGGCCTTGGAGAGGGTGCCCATCCACAGGTCCACATCGGACCGGTCGACGCCGAAGAACTCGCCGACGCCCCGGCCGCGTTCGCCGACGGTGCCGATGCTGTGGGCCTCGTCGATCATGAGCAGGGCGCCGTAGCGCTTCTTCAGCTCGATCACGGCGGGCAGGTCGACGAGGTCGCCGTCCATGCTGTAGGCGCCCTCGACGGCGATCAGTACCCGCCGGAACCGGGACCTGTTGAGGCGGAGCATGTGTTCCAGCTGCCCCATGTCGTTGTGTGCGAAGGGGCGTCGCGCCGCTCCGGACAGGGCGCAACCCTGGAGGATGCTGTCGTGGGCGAGCGCGTCGTGCACCACGAGGTCCTCGGGGCCGACGAGGTGCCCGATCGCGGTGACGTTGGTGGCGTGCCCGCTGACCAGGGCCAGGCAGTCGCCGACGCCGAGGAAGTCCGCCAGTGCCCGCTCCAGCCGTACGGTCAGGTCCCGTTCGCCGGAGAGGACGCGGCTGGCGGAGACCGAGGTGCCGTACCGGTCCACCGCCCGGTGCACGGCCTCGTCCACGGCCGGATGGCCGGAGAGCCCGAGGTAGTTGTAGCTGCCGAAGGACAGCAGGGTGCGGCCGGCGATGACGGTCGTGTCGCGGATGGTGCCCTCGTGGACCCGGAAGTACGGGTTGTCCGCACCGCCGTCGGTGATCCGGCCGAGGCGCCGCTCGAACTCGCCGACCTCCGGGAACTCCTCGATGGCGGCCGTGCCGGCGGCCCATATGGAGCGCTCCTGCCGGGGGGCCGGTCCGGCGGGGGCCGGCGTCGGCGCGTGGTGCGGGCCGGTGCCGGGATCAGCGTTCGGATCGGTGTCCGGATCGACGAGTTCGATGAGCCGGCCGACGGTGAGTTCGGGCGAGAACAGCTCCTCGTGCCGGAAGCCCGGTATCCGCTTGGCGATGTTGACTTCGAGCTCCTGCAGCATGAGGGAGTCGAATCCGAGATCGGTCACCAGGGTCAGGTGCCCGCTCAGCTCGGAGAGCGGGAAGACACCGGTCCGCGAGACCTCTTCGAGCACGAGGGACACGGCGGACGCGAAGGGCACGGCGACCGTGGCGGCCACGGTGCGCGCGCCGTCGGGGCGTGGCACGGCGGCTGCCGCGGGTATCGACTCGGCGGGATCCGGGACCTCGCGCGCCGATTCGTCCACGATCCAGTGGCGGCGCGGGGAGAGCGGGCTCGGTGGCAGGGTGCACGGGGGCGTCCGCACCGTCACGGGCGGCCGGGGCCGGCGCTCGGTGTACTGCGCGAGCTCGTCCGTACGTCCGGCGGCGACGGCGGCGGCCGCCGGGGGGTGCGTACTGCTGCGCACCACCTCCGCCGTACGG